>JALYLO010000303.1 GCA_030774175.1 Actinomycetota bacterium | reverse complement strand
GCTCTTCCAGCCACACCTCTATTCGCGCACGCGTCATCTCGCTGCGGAGCTGGCAGAGGCGCTCTCGACCGCCGACGACGTCACGGTCACCGACATCTACCCGGCCCGCGAGGCGCCCGTTTCGGGCGTGACGGGCAAGCTCGTCATCGACGCGCTCAGCGACCTCGGTGTGCTCGCCGGGTGGACGCCGTCGGTCGAGGAGGGCGCAGAGCGCCTTCGCCGCCGGGCGCGGCCGGGAGACGTGCTGCTCGTCGTCGGCGCCGGCGACGTCGACCGCGCCGTCGGGCTGCTCCGTGACCGGAGCTGACGTCCCCTCCCTCGAGGAGCACGTTCCCCTCTGGCGTTTCACCACGATCGGAACGGGCGGCCCGGCGCGCTGGTTCGCGAGGCCGGAGACGCTCGACGAGCTGCGGCAGCTGCTGGCCTGGGCGTCGGAGCGGGGGCTGGTCGTCGAAACGATCGGCCTCGGCTCGAACCTGCTCGCCGCCGACGAGGGCGTTGACGCCCTCGTGCTGAAGCTCTCCGGCGAGCTGGCCACCGCGCGGGTGGAAGGAGCGACGCTCGTCGCCGGAGGCGGAGCGCCGAACGCGGTCGCGCTCCACCGCGCTCGTGCCGCAGGTCTCGGCGGCTTCGAGTTCGCCGCCGCGATCCCGGGCACGGCCGGCGGCGGCCTGCGGATGAACGCCGGCGCGTACGGGCGCGATTGGCTCGACGTGATGATCGACGCCGTGGTGGTCGATGCCTCGGGCTCGCGGACGGTGACCACCGACGACCTCGAGCTCTCGTACCGGCACTCCAGCCTGCGCTCGGGTCAGGTGGTCGCGGAGGTGCGATTCCGGCTCGTGCCGCGCCCGCCGGCCGAGGTGAAGGCCCGCGCAGCCGAGCTGCTCGCTCAGCGGAAGGCGAGTCAGCCGACGAACAAGCGGACCTTCGGGAGCGTCTTCAAGAACCCGGCCGAGGGACCCGGAGCCGGGAGCCTGGTCGAAGAGTGCGGGCTCAAGGGCCACCGGATCGGAGGCGCGCAGATCTCGCCCCGCCATGCGAACTTCATCGAGAACCCGGGCGGCGCGACGAGCGCCGACTGCCTCGCGCTGATGGCCGAGGCGCGGCGCCGCGTGCTCGAGCGGTTCGGCGTGCGGCTCGAGCACGAGGTGCAGTTCCTGGGGCCGCTCGAGCTGCCGTCGCTGTAGGGGAAGCGGCGGGAGCGGCGAACTGGACCACGTGGCCGCCCGGAGAAGGTCGAATGCGCGCACCGCGATCCTACCGGCGCGCCGCGCCGCTCCGGAGCTCGCGCGGCTCGTGCCGTCGGGACGGTCGATCCTCGTCGGGCTCGCGCTCCTCGCGCTCGGGCTCGGGGCCTACCTCGGGGCGCGCGACACCAGCGTCTTTGCGGTGCGCACGATCGAGATCGGCGGAGGGACCGAGTCGATTCGCGCAGAGGTTCGCGCGGCACTCGCGGCCGACTTGGGCAAGAGCCTCCTGCGCGTCGACGGCGGTGACATCGACCGCCGCCTCGCACCGCTTCCGGACGTCCATTCGTTCCGCTACGACCGTTCGTTCCCGCACACCCTGAGGCTCGTGATCCGGGCCGAGCGCCCGGTGCTCATCGTCCGCCGCGGGAAGAGAGATGCATTCCTCGTCGCAGCGAGCGGGCGGGTGTTGCGGCCGCTCGCCCACCCCCGTCGCTCGCACCTGCCGCGCCTCTGGGTGAAGAAGGACGTCGTCCTGCGCACAGGCGAGCCGATCCCCGGCACTGCCGCCGTCGCGGCCCTCGTGCCGCTGCAGCACACCCCGCTGCCGGGGGGCGTGAACGAGGTTCGCGTGGGCCGCGACGAGCTGACGCTCGTCCTCGGCGGGGGCCTCGAGGTGCGGCTCGGGGACGCCGGCGACCTGCGCCTGAAGCTCGCGATCGCCCGTCGAATCCTGCGCACAACCGGGGCCGCGGCCGCCGGTCCCGGGTACCTCGACGTCAGCGTTCCGGAGCGGCCCGTCCTGGTCAGCAACCCTCTAGTCGGAGGTTGAGGTTGAGGGTTAGCTCACTCGAGACTCGAGATCTCCGCGTTGACAAGGCAGGAAACCCCCCGTACGCTCTCGAAGGAAGGGGCGCTTGACCACCCCAACCCTTCACTCAAGCTTGAGGTCGTGCCACAACCAATGAAAGACCGCTCCGGTAACTACCTGGCTGTGATCAAAGTCGTCGGCGTCGGCGGCGGCGGATCGAACGCGGTCAATCGCATGGTCGACGCCGGCCTGACGGGCGTCGAGTTCGTCGCGGTGAACACGGACGCGCAGGCGCTCCTCGGGTGCGAGGCCGACGTGAAGATTCATATCGGAGCAAAGGCGACGCGCGGTCTCGGTGCCGGCGCCGACCCCGACGTCGGGAGGGAGGCTGCGACCGAATCGCGGGACGAGTTGAAGGAGGCGCTGAAGGGCGCGGACATGATCTTCGTCACCGCGGGTGAAGGAGGCGGCACCGGCACGGGAGGAGCGCCCATCATCGCCGAGATCGCGCGCGAGCTCGAAGCGCTGACGGTGGGCGTCGTCACGCGGCCCTTCTCGTTCGAAGGCCGCCGCCGCTCACAGCAGGCCGAGCAGGGCATCTCGGACCTCGCGGACAAGGTGGACACGCTGATCGTGATCGAGAACGACCGGCTGCTCCAGGTGGTCGAGAAGAAGACGCCGCTCTCGGACGCCTTCAAGATGGCCGACGACATCCTCCGCCAGGGTGTCCAGGGGATCACCGACCTGATCACGGTGCCGGGCATCGTCAACCTCGACTTCGCCGACGTGCGCACGATCATGCGCGACGCCGGATCGGCGCTGATGGGCATCGGCAGCGGGCAGGGTGAGAACCGGGCGGGCGAAGCGGCGCGGCACGCCGTCAGCTCGCCGTTGCTCGAGTCGTCGATCGAAGGCGCCACCGGCATCCTCCTGAACATCAGCGGACCGACGGACCTCGGGCTGTTCGAGGTCAACGAGGCCGCCGAGGTCGTCACCGGCGCCGCCGACCAGAACGCCAACGTGATCTTCGGCGCCGTGATCGACGAGAACCTGCGCGACGAGGTGCGCGTGACCGTGATCGCGACGGGCTTCGGGACGCAACGCCGCCGTCGCGGCCGGGCCTCGGTCGCCGGGGGGGAGGGCACGCCGCTCGGGGGCCGCCGTCCTGAGTTCGATCCCGGCGACTCGCTCGACGTGCCGTCGTTCCTGCGGGACGAATAACTGCGGAGCCCCTGAGAGGGCTCCGCTAGCACCTCACGCGGCGACGTCGGGGCCGCGGTTAGCATCGCGTGCGGTGCAGACTCTCCGCCGCACGCCGCTCTATGAGCGCCACGTCGCAGGTGGCGGGCGGATGGTCCCGTTTGCGGGCTGGGAGATGCCCGTGCAGTACGCGGGGGTGATCCCCGAGCACCGCGCGGTGCGAACCGACGCCGGCGTCTTCGACGTCTCACACATGGGCGAGCTGGAGGTCGAGGGGCCGACCGCGCGCGACCTGCTCCAGTCGATGCTCTCGAACGACATCGACCGGCTGCGGGCCGGCGAGGCCCAGTACACCCTTCTGACGACAGAGAGTGGCGGAATCGTCGACGACCTGATCGCCTACCGGCTCGACGAGCACCGCTACCTGCTCGTCGTCAACGCCTCCAACCGCGAGCCGGTCTTCCAATGGCTGAAGGAGCGTGAGCTGCGCGGCTCCGACGTGCGCGACGTCTCCGACGACTACGCGCTGCTCGCCGTGCAGGGACCGCGGGCGCTCGAGCGGCTCGGTGTCTCCGCCGGTAAGGCGTTCACCTTCGAGCTGGGCGAGCTCGACGGCATCGAGGTGATGATCAACCGCACGGGCTACACCGGCGAGGAGGGGGTCGAGCTCGCGTGCATGGAGGAGGACGCTGTCCCGCTCTGGGATGCGATCCTCGCACGCGGCGTGACACCGTGCGGCCTCGGCGCGCGCGACACCCTCCGGCTCGAGGTCTGCTACCCCCTGCACGGCAACGACATCGGGCCTCAGTGGGACGCGATCTCGTCCGGGCTCGGCTGGGCGTGCGCGCTCGAGACCGAGTTCACAGGCGTCGAGCGGCTGCGCGAGGTGAAGGAGCATGGTCCCGCGCAGAGGCTCGTTCCGTTCCGCATGACCGAACGGGCGATCCCCCGGCACGGCATGCCGATCAGTACGTCCGCCGGTGGGAGCGGCGAGGTCACCTCCGGCTCGCACTCACCGATGCTCGACGCCGGCATCGGCCTCGGCTACGTGCCCGCCGCCGCCTCGAAGCCGGGGACGGAGCTCGTGATCGACGTGCGCGGCAAGCCCCGCCGCGCGGAAGTCAAGAAGAAGCCCCTCTACGAGAAAGCGAGTTGACCGTGGCCTCGAGCGAGTCGTACCCGGAGGACCTCCTCTACCACGCAGAACACGACTGGGCCCGTGTCGAGGGCGACGAGGCCGTGCTCGGCGTCACGTGGTTTGCCCAGGATGCGCTCGGTGAGCTTGTCCACTACGAGCCGCCGGATGTCGGCACGAACGTCGCCAAGGACACCTCCTACGGCGAAGTCGAGTCGGTGAAGGCGGTCTCGGACCTGATCTCGCCGCTCTCGGGTGAGGTGCTCGAGGTGAACCAGAAGGTGCTCGACGCGCCGGAGACGGTGAACGACGACCCGTACGGCGAGGGGTGGCTGATTCGCATCCGCATGTCGGACCCGGGGGAGCGCGACCGGCTGCTCGACGGCGCCGCGTACAAGAAGCTGCTCGAGGAGGCGTAGGCTTGGAGCCCCGGAAAGACCTGCAATGAGCTATCTCTCGCTGACTGACGCGGACCGCGAGGAGATGCTCGCGGTGATCGGTGTCGCCTCGATCGACGAGCTCTTTCGAGACATCCCGGAGGGCGTTCGCTTCGGCCGCGAGCTCGAGATCGCACGTGCGCTGACGGAGGCCGAGCTTCAGCGGCACCTGGAGGAGCTGGCGGCGAAGAACGTCGTCGACGAGGTCTGCTTCCTCGGCGCCGGGATCTACGACCACTACGTGCCGGCGGTCGTCGACGCGGTGCTGCAGCGCGGCGAGCTCCTGACTGCATACACGCCGTATCAACCCGAGATGAGCCAGGGTGTCCTGCAGGCGATCTTCGAGTACCAGACGGCGATCTGCGAGCTGACGGGCATGGACGTCTCGAATGCGTCGGGCTACGACGGCGCAACCGTCGCGGCCGACGCCTGCTTGGTCGCCAAGCGTGCAACGGGGCGCTCGAGAGTGGTCGTCACCGAGGCGACCAACCCGCAGGTGCGGCAGGTCGTGAAGACGTATGCACCCGGCTTCGGGCTCGAAGTGCTCGAGGTGCCGCATGACGGTGGCGCGACCGACCCCGATCGCGTGCGCGGGGCGGCCCAGGACGCCGCCGCCGTGATCTTCCAGCAGCCGAACTTCTTCGGCTGCCTCGAGGCAGCGCCCGAGCTGGCGGCCGCCGCCAACGCGGCGGGGGCAATGCCGATCGCGCACGTCGACCTGGTCTCCCTCGGCGTGCTCGAGGCGCCGGGCGCGTACGGCTGCGCGATGGCGATCGGCGAGGGCCAGTCCGCCGGCAACTCGATGAGTTACGGCGGGCCGCACTACGGTTTCCTCGCGGCGCGCTCCGACTACATCCGCCGCCTGCCGGGCCGGATCGTCGGGGAGACGGTCGACGCCGCAGGCGAACGCGGCTACGTGCTGACACTTCAGACGCGCGAGCAGCACATCCGCCGCGAGAAGGCGACGTCGAACATCACGACCAACCAAACGCTGCTCGCGCTTGCCGGGCTCGTGCATCTGAGCCTGCTCGGCCCGCAGGGCCTGCGTGAGCTGGGGGAGACCTGCCTGGCGCTCGCGGGCTACGCGAAGGAGCAGCTGCAGTCCGCCGGCCTCGAGCTCGCGTTCCCGGAGCGGGCGACCTTCAAGGAGTTCGCGGTCCGCACCGGCAGGAACGCCCGCGAAGCGCTGTCGGCGGCGCGCGCGCAGGGCATCTACGCCGGCTACCCGCTCGGACGCGACTACCCGGGCCTCGACGACGTGCTGCTCGTCGCGGTGACCGAGAAGCGCACGGTCGAGGAGATCGACCGCCTCGCCGCAGCGCTCGGGGGGTCGAGGGAGCGATGAAGCTGATCTACGAGAAGTCCCAGGCCGGGCGGCGCGGCATCGGCGTGCCCCGCCCCGACCTGCCCGTTCCCAGGGTGCCCGACGAGCTGGCGCGCGCCCGTCCGCCACGCCTGCCGGAGCTCGCCGAGCCCGAGGTTCTGCGTCACTTCACCGAGCTCTCGACGCGCAACTTCGGCATCGACACCGGCTTCTATCCGCTCGGCAGCTGCACGATGAAGTACAACCCGCGCGTCAACGAGCGCCTCGCCGGCCTGGGCGGCTTCGCGAACCTGCACCCGCTGGTCGAGGACGATGCGGCGCAGGGGGCGCTCGAGCTGGAGTGGCACCTCCAGGAGATCCTCCGCGAGGTGACCGGCCTCGACGCGGTCTCGCTGCAGCCGGCTGCCGGCAGCCAGGGGGAGGTGACGGGGCTGATGCTCTTCCGGGCTTACTTCGGCGAGCTCGGTGAGGACGCCCGTCGGCGCAAGATCGTGATCCCGGACACCGCTCACGGTACGAATCCGGCGAGCGTGACGATGGCGGGCTACGAGCTGACGCCGGTGAAGACGGACGCTCGCGGCAACATCGACGTCGACGATCTGCGGGGCAAGGTCGACGAGCACACCGCCGGGCTGATGCTCACCAACCCATCGACCCTCGGGCTCTTCGACGAGAACATCGAGCAGATCCGCGACATCTTCCGACGCGCGGGCGCGCTCATGTACTACGACGGCGCGAACCTGAACGCCGTCTGCGGGATCTCACGGCCCGGCGACATGGGCTTCGACGTGGTGCACATCAACCTGCACAAGACCTTCTCGCAGCCGCACGGCGGCGGCGGCCCCGGCGGCGGCCCGATCGCGGTGCGCGCATCGCTGGCGCCGTTCCTGCCCGCGCCCGTGGTCGCGCGCGACGGCACGAGGTTCCGCCTCGACTACGACCGGCCGAGGTCGATCGGCAAGGTCCGCGCGTTCTCCGGGCCGTTCGGGGTCTTCGTGCGCTCGTACGCGTTCATCCGCTCGTACGGGCCCGGGCTGCGCGAGATGAGCGAGGTTGCGGTGTTGAACGCGAACTACCTCCTGGCGCGGCTGAAGCACGCCTACGACCTGCCGTTCGACCGGCTCTGCATGCACGAGTTCGTGCTTTCGGCGCGGACGTTGAAGCGCGAGCACGGGGTCAGCGCTCTGGACGTCGCAAAGCGGCTGATGGACTACGGCTTCCACCCACCGACGATCTACTTCCCGCTGATCGTCCCCGAGGCGCTGATGGTGGAGCCGACCGAGTCGGAGGCGAGGGAGACGCTGGATGCGTTCGTCGACGCGCTGCTCGCGATCGTGCGCGAGGCGGCGGAGGACCCTCAGTTGCTGCACGACGCGCCCCACGACCGCCCGGTGCGGCGGCTCGACGAGGTGCGGGCGGCCAAGAGCCCGGTCGTTCGCTACCGCTTCGAGGACCATCCCCTCGAGCAGGGATCGGGCGACCGGCAGCTCGAGGCCCAGAAAGGGGCGTAGTAGTGCAACATTCCGAAAGTCTCGCGCGCCCTGGCGGCTGCAAAGCTGCGCCGGGCTGTGTCCTCGGTCGCTCCGATAGAACGCCGCTATCGGGGCTCCCTGCGTCCTTGCCCGGCTTGCTTTTCGCCTGCCAGGATCATCACGGAACTTCCGGAACGTTCCACTAGTCGGCCGGCCAGAAGTCCTCGAGCGTCTCGGCGTCGCCGCTTGCGCCGGCGCCGAAGACGAGGAATTCGAGCCCGTCGGGGCCGGCTTCGAAGGCGCGCTTCGTCTGCGGCGCGACGCGGATCGCATCCCACTCCCTCACGTCCACGATCTCGTCGGCGAGCTTCACCTTGCCGCTGCCGGAGACCACGACGTAGATCTCCTCCTGCTGCTCGTGCCGGTGTCCGAACGGCTGGCGGAAGCCCGGTGCGAGGCGCTGGTAGCTGAAGCCGCTTTTCGCTGCGTCGAGCGCCTTGCGCCCGAAGCGGGCCTCGAGGTTCGGCGAGAACCCGAACTGGACGGCGCTGTCCTCGAGCTCCTTGATGTTCCTGATCGCGTAGTCGCCCATGCGGTGACCCTACCCGCGTCTGCAACTCTTCTCACCTCGCGCGGGGTAACGATTTGGCCGCGAAACAGTCTGATAGAGACACCACACCGAAAGGAAAGCGCTTGACGAACAAGATCGTAAAGACGGAAGCCGAGTGGAAGGCGGAGCTCACCCCGGAGCAGTACCGCGTGCTGCGCGAGAAGGGGACCGAGCGTCCGTACACCGGCGAGTACGACCACACGTTCGAGGACGGCACCTACCACTGCGCCGGTTGCGGGGCTCGGCTGTTTGCGTCCGAGGCGAAGTACGACTCGGGCTGCGGCTGGCCGGCCTTCGCCGCGCCCGCCGGCGACGAGGCGGTCGAGGAGGAGACGGACGGTTCGTACGGGATGGTGCGCACCGAAGTGATGTGCGCCGCCTGTGGCGGCCACCTCGGTCACGTGTTCCCGGACGGCCCGCAGCCGACGGGCCTCCGCTACTGCATCAACTCGGCCGCCCTGAAGCTGGAGGAGGACTAATCGTGGAGCGCAAAGCAACGTTTGGCGCCGGCTGCTTCTGGGGCGTCGAGGCGGCGTTCCGCCGGCTCGACGGCGTCACGCGCACGCGTGTCGGCTACGCCGGCGGCGGCGTGGAGAACCCCAGCTATGAGCAGGTCTGTTACGACAGCACCGGTCACGCGGAGGTCGTCGAGGTCACCTTCGACGACGAGAAGATCCCGTACGAGCAGCTGCTCGCGGTCTTCTGGGCCGAACACGACCCGACCCAGCTGAACCGCCAGGGCCCTGACGTCGGTTCGCAGTATCGCTCAGCGATCTTCGTCCACGACGCCGGGCAGCGCGTTGCGGCGGAGGCATCGCGCGACCGCGTGCAGGAGCGCATCTCACGCCCCGTCGTGACGCAGATCGAAGACGCGCCGCCCTTCTGGGAAGCCGAGGACTACCACCAGCGCTACCTCGAGAAGCGCGGGCTCGCGAGCTGCACCGCGCGACTCGCGACCGCCTCCTAGCCGCGTTTCGCCGCAGCCCTCCGGGGCACCCCGACCTCGAGTGATCGAGGGGGTGCCCCGTGCGGGCCGTGCTGACCAGATCTAGGACCCCTAGTAGCGCGCCAGGAGACGGAAGTAGATGCCGCCCGTCTGGATCCCGCGGAACCTGCGCCGCAGCTCTGTGGTCGTCATGCCGCTCCTTTGGAGAAGAGAGGCCCCGCCGCAAGGGGGCCGCCGTTGGAACCGCACTCTGATCGAGGGGGGTCGCTTGACCAACCCCCGATAGGTGGTTCACCAGGGCGGTTGACAGTGTTATCCGATTGACCGCTGCGCGGTTGAACCTGCTACGCGGTTGATCCCGCTACGCGGTTGACCAGCTACGCGGTTGATCCAGCTACGCGGTTGATCCAGCTACGCGGTGGCGGCTTCGGCCTCGCGCTTGCGCCGCGAGGTCGCAGCCTGGCGCTTCGAGGCCGAGAGCTCGACCTTGCGCAACCGGATCGACCGCGGCGTCACCTCGACGCATTCGTCGTTCCGGATGAACTCGAGTGCCTGCTCGAGCGAGAGCGGCCGCGGCGGGATCAGCCGGATCAGCTCGTCCGCCGACGAGGCGCGCATGTTCGTGAGCTTCTTCGGCTTGGACGCGTTCACGTCGAGATCCTCGCGACGTGCGTTCTCGCCGACGATCATCCCCTCGTACAGCTCGTCCGTCGGCGCGATGAAGAGCGAGCCGCGCTCCTGGAGGTTCTCGATGGCGAAGCCGGTCGCCTGCCCGCGCCGGTCGGCCACGAGGCTGCCGGTCGGGCGCGTGCGGATGGCACCGTGCCAGGGCTCCCAACGCTCGAAGACGTGGTGCATGATCCCGGCCCCGCGCGTCTCGGTCAGGAACTCGGTGCGGAAGCCGATCAGGCCCCGCGCCGGCACGAGGTACTCCATGCGCGCCCAGCCGGTGCCGTGGTTGACCAGCTGTTGCAGCGAGCCTTTGCGAAGAGCCAGCAGCTGCGTGACGACGCCGATGTAGTCCTCCGGCACGTCGATCGCGACGCGTTCCACGGGCTCGTGCCGTTTGCCGTCGATCTCGCGGACGAGCACCTCAGGCTTGCCGAGCGTCAGCTCGAACCCTTCGCGCCGCATGATCTCGGCGAGCACTGCGAGTTGCAGCTCGCCGCGACCCTGGACCTCCCAGGCGTCGGGGCGCACCGTGGGGAGGACGCGCAGCGACACGTTGCCGACGAGCTCCTGGTCGAGCCGCTGCTTGACGAGGCTGGCGGTCAGCTTGCTGCCCTCGGTTCCCGCGAGCGGTGCGGTGTTGATGCCGATCGTAATCGAGAGGCTCGGCTCGTCGACCGACGTGACGGGGAGCGGGCGCGGGTCGTCGGGATCCGCGATCGTCTCGCCGATCGTCACCTCCGGGAGGCCGGCGAGCGCGACGATCTCACCGGGGCCGGCCTCGTCAGCGGGCACCCGGTCGAGCGCCTCGGTGATCAGGAGCTCGGTCACGCGCGCGTTCTGGATCTCCCCGTTCGCGCGGCACCACGCGATCTGCTGGCCCTTCCGCAAGGTGCCGTGGCGCACGCGCAGGAGCGCCAGCCGGCCGACGTACGGCGAGGCGTCGAGGTTCGTGACGAGCGCCTGCAGCGGATGGCCAGGGTCGTAGGTGGGCGCCGGAATCGTCTCGAGCAGCGTCTGGAACAGCGGCTCGAGGTCATCGGCGAGAGCGTCCGGGTCGAGGCCCGCGCGCCCATCGCGCGCGATCGCGTAGACGATCGGGAACTCGATCTGCGACTCGGTCGCGTCGAGGTCGAGGAAGAGCTCGTAGACCTCGTTCACGACCTCCTCGACACGTGCATCGGGCCGGTCGACCTTGTTCACGACGAGCACGACCGGCAGGCGCCTCTCGAGCGCCTTGCGCAGGACGAAGCGCGTCTGCGGGAGCGGCCCTTCGGAGGCGTCGACGAGCAGCAGGATGCCGTCCACCATCGTCAGCCCGCGCTCGACCTCGCCGCCGAAGTCGGCGTGCCCCGGCGTGTCGATGATGTTGATCTTGACGTC
>JALYLO010000302.1 GCA_030774175.1 Actinomycetota bacterium | reverse complement strand
CCCTTCAGGTCGGCGCAGGAGCGAGCGAGCCAGGAGCCGCCACCCGGTCGGTTAAACCCGGTTTGCGACGCGGCGGGGCGGTGTTGCTGCCATGGGCGGCTGACTCGGCCCAGCCGCGTCGCCGGGTGGAGGGGGCAGGGGTCGCGCTGAAACAGGGCACGGAGCCGAGCGGCTCGAGTGTGAACACCGAGACAGCGCCGGAGACGACTTCTCCTCTGATCGACGGCGCACGGACTGGTTGTTGGGCCGCCGTTAGCGCAGAATTGGCTGTATGAGCGCCGATCCGTCGATGCGCGAAGAGCGCCGCGTCGTTACCGCCCTCGCCGCCGACGTTGTCGGTTCGACGGCGATCGGCGAGCGCCTCGACCCGGAGGAGACGCGTTTGGTCGTCGGCGAGGCGGTCGCGCGGATGGTGCACGCCGTGGAGGAGTTCGGCGGCACGGTAAAAGATCTCGCGGGTGATGGCATCCTCGCCCTCTTCGGGGCACCGACGGCGCACGAGGACGACGCGGAGCGGGCATTGCGCGCCGCGCTGCGGATGGTGGAGGAGGTGCGGGAGTTTTCGCGCGACGTCGAGCGGAGCTTCGGCGTCGACTCGCTCGCCGTGCGCGTCGGCGTCAACACCGGCACCGTCGTTGTCGGTCCCGTCGGCGCGGGAAGCCGCGTCGAGTACGGGGCGACGGGAGATGCCGTCAATGTCGCAGCGCGACTGCAGGCCGCCGCGCCGGCCGACGGCGTGCTCGCAGGCGCGGAGACGCGACGCGTCGCCGAGCGCCACTTCGCGTGGGGCGATCGCCAGGAGCTGAAGCTGAAAGGGAAGGCCGACGAGGTTCCCGCCTACCAGGTGAACGGCGCACTCGCGCCCGCCCGCCAGGACGCGGACACGCCGCTCGTCGGGCGCGAGCAAGAGCTCGCCACGGCGGCGCAGGCGATCGCCGAGGTCGTCGAGGGAGCCGGATCGATCCTCTTCGTGAGCGGGGAGCCAGGCATTGGCAAGAGCCGCTTCCTGGCCGAGCTCCGCCGAACGGCCGACCAACCGCTGTGGCTCGAAGGCCGTTGCGTCTCGTACGGCGAGTCGATGCAGTACTGGCCGTTCCGCGACCTGCTTCGCGAGTGGCTCGGCCTCGCCCTCGACGACCCCGAGCTGCGCACGCGCCTGGCGCTGCGACGCTCGGTCGAGCGCGTCGCGGGCGATGGCGCCGGCGACCTCCTCCCCTATCTCGCGCTCCTACTCGGCCTGACGCAGGATCCGGAGTCGCGCGAGCGGCTGTCCGAGCTCTCGCCGGAAGCGCTCCAGTACCGCACGTTTGAGGTCGTCCACGACCTGTTCGAGCGGCTTGCTGCGAGCGCGCCCGTGATCGTCGTGCTCGAGGACGTGCACTGGGCCGATCCGACGTCGCTCCAGCTGGCCGAGCAGCTGCTGCGCGTCACGGAAGACGCTGCCGTGCTGCTTGTGATCACGCAACGTCCCGACCCAGATCACCCATCCTGGCGCCTGCGCGAGCTGGCGGCTCGTAAGTTCCCTCATCGCACGCGCGAGCTCGAGCTTCAGGCGCTCTCCGGCGACGCGGAGCGCGAGCTGCTGCACGCTCTTGTCGGCGAGGGGACGCTCCCGCCCGAGCTGGAGCGGCGGCTGCTCGGGCAGGCCGAAGGAAACCCGTTCTTCCTCGAGGAGCTCGTGCGCTCGCTGGCGGACGCCGGCGCCCTGCAGCACGAGAACGGCGAATGGCGGTTCGACCACGACACCGCAATCGACGTCCCGCCGACCGTCGAGAAGGTGATCCTCGCTCGCGTCGACCGCCTCGAGCTGGCGCAGCGCGCGACGTTGACGGCCGCGTCCGTGCTCGGCCGGAGTTTCGGCCTCTCGCTCCTTGCGGGCGTCGCAGGCGGCGAGGAGGAGCTGCGGGAGCCGCTCCGTGAGCTGCAGCGACTCGACCTAATCCGCCAGAGCCGCCGCTGGCCGCAACCGGAGTTCCGCTTCAAGCACGTGCTGATCCAAGAGGCGGTCTATCGCACGATCGTCGGCACCGAGCGTCGGCGGCTGCACCGAGAGGCGGCGCAGTGGCTGGAGGAGCGGACGGACGCCGCCGACGACGCGCTGGCCCTGCTCGCGCACCACTGGCTCGCGGCCGAGGACGAGGCAAAAGCGGCCGACTACCTGACGCGCGCCGGTGACAAGGCACGGCAGGAGTACGCACTCGACGAGGCGATCGGTCACTACCACGAGCTGCTACCGCTGCTCGAGCGACGCGGGGAGTCGCAAGCGATGGCACTCGTCCTCTTCAAGCTTGCGCTTGCACTGCACACGTCGATGCGCTTCGCGGAGGCGAGCGAGACGTACCAGCGTGCGTTCGAGCTCTGGGCCGCCCCGACGCCCCGGCCGACGGCGGAGCGGACGCTGCGCATCGCGAGCAGCTTCGTCCCTAACGACCCCGACCCGCGCTCTGCAATCGCGTGGCCGAACATCCAGCTCTGCATGCAGCTCTTCGATCGTCTCGTAGAGGCGTGGCCGGAGCGCACAATGGTGCCCGCGCTTGCAGAGCGCTGGGAGATCGCCGACGACGGCCTCACCTACGTTTTCCATCTGCGGGAGGGGCTGCGGTGGTCCGACGGGGAGCGGCTGACGGCGCACGATGTCGAGTTCGGCATTAAGCGCGTTCTCGACCCCGTAAAGCCCGGCTCGTCGGCGGCGATCTATTTCGTGCTCGAAAACGGCCAAGACTACTGCCTCGGCCGCAACCGAGATCCGGAAAACGTGGGCGTGCGCGCGCTCGACGACCGAACCGTTGAGTTCCGCCTCGCCGCGCCGGCGCCGTACTTCCTCAGCGTTATGAATCGGCCCGACGGCGGCCCGCAGCCGCGCCACGCGATCGAGCGCGACGGCGACGCATGGACGGCAACGGGCACCCAGATCGTGAGCGGGCCCTTCCGCATCGTCCAGCGCGGCGAGGACGGGCTCGTGCTAGAGCGGCGGCCGGAGTACGACAATGTCAGCCGGCCCGGCAACGTCGCCCGCGTCGAGTATCGACTGAGCACCATCGCGGACGCCCTCCCCCTCTACGATCAAGGCGAGTTCGAGATGGTCGCGGTGCGATACACGCCGCGCCTCGCCGACCGTGTCGTCGGCGCACCGGCGGGCGACACGATCGTCGGTCCTGCTGCGTGGACGGCGTACCTGGCATTCGACCACAAGGATCCGATCGCGGCGAACAGGCCGTTTCGGAAGGCGCTCGCTCATGCAATCGACCGCGATGCGCTTGCCGCGCTGCTCCCGGACAACCTGCTCGTGGCGACCGGCGGGCTCGTTCCGCCAGCGCTGCAGGGGCACACGCCAGACATCGTTCCGCGCTTCGACCCCGAACTCGCACGCAAGCTGCTTGCGGAATCGGGGGTGGATGACACGGTCCGCCTCGCTGGACTGGAGGACTGGGCGGACATCATCGACGCAGTCGCGAGGTGTTGGCGGGAGGTGCTCGGGCTGACGGTCGAGACACCGACGTGGACACCGAACCACGCCTGGCAGCTGCCGCGGCCGTGGGAGGAGTTAATCGCGCCGATCGTGGTCACC
>JALYLO010000301.1 GCA_030774175.1 Actinomycetota bacterium | reverse complement strand
CGACGTGATCGTCGACGGCGTGGACAACTTCCCCACCCGCTACCTGCTCAACGACGCGACCGTCCGCCTCGGCATCCCGGTCGTCTCGGCCTCGATCCTCGGCTTCGACGGCCAGCTCTCGGTCTTCTCCCCGCACGAGGGGCCCTGCTACCGCTGCCTCTACCCGGTGCCGCCGCCGGCCGACATGGCCCCTTCCTGCGGCGCCAACGGCGTCCTCGGCGTGCTCCCGGGCACGATGGGCCTCCTGCAGGCCACCGAGGTCATCAAGCTCGTGACCGGCGCCGGTGAGCCGATGGTCGGCCGTCTGCTGCTCTACGAGGCCCTGGGCGCGACGTTCACCGAGCTGAAGGTCCGGCGCGACCCGGAGTGCCCGATCTGCTCGAAGGACCCGTCCGAGATCTCCGACGAGGAGATGGGCGTGTTCCCGGACTACGAGGCGTTCTGCGCGGCCGCAGGCTAGGGTCCGCTCTCCTATGGCCACCGTGAAGATCCCACCCGTGCTGCGCCCGTCCGTGGGCGGCGAGAAGGAGGTGCAGGCCGCGGGCGAGGACGTCGGCGCGGTCCTGCAGTCGCTCGCCGAGCAGCACCCCGACACCCAATCCCAGCTCTTCTCAGGTGAGGGGCAGCTCAATCGCTACGTCAACGTCTACCTCAACGACGAGGACGTCCGCGTGCTCGAGGGGCTGGAGACATCCGTATCGGAGAGCGACACGCTCGTGATCCTGCCGGCGATGGCCGGCGGCGCGCGCTAGATGCGACGACTCGTCACGCTTGCCGCCCTGACCGCGGCCCTGATCACCCCCGCGTCGGCCGGCGCGATCACCAACGGGACGGCGGACGGCAACGGCCATCCGAACGTCGGCGGCCTCGTCTCGCCGACGCAGTACTCCGACGGCACGTGGATCTACTGCTCGGGCACGCTCATCTCGCCGACGGTGTTCCTCACCGCCGCGCACTGCGCCGACGTCAGCGATCGCGTCCTGGTCACGTTCGACCCGGCCTACCAGGCGGGCGACAAGGTCTACTCGGGCACGTTCCACGGCGACCCGCTGTACAACCAGTCGCAGAGCGACCCCCATGACATCGCGGTGGTCGTGCTCGACAAGGCGGTCAAGGGCATCGCGCCCGCCACGCTGCCGAAGGCGAACTCGCTGTCGAGCCTCTCGGGGTCCCAGCAGTTCACGTCGGTCGGCTACGGCGCCTACGAGGTCACGAACGGGCCCGGCGGCCATCAGTACCTCTACAACGACGTCCGCGGGGTTGCGACCGGGACCCTGAACTCGACGAACAAGTCGTGGCTGCGCATCTCGATGAATCCGTCGACCGGCAACGGCGGCACGTGCTACGGAGACTCGGGCGGCCCGAACTTCCTCGGGAGCACGAGCATCGTCGCCGCCGTCACGATCACCGGCGATGCGGTCTGCCGCTCGACCAACGTGGACTACCGGCTCGACACGGCGTCCGCGCGCGCGTTCCTCTCGACGTACGTGAAGCTGCCCTAGCCCACTGCAGCTACGCGTTCAGCTGACTGCGATACGCCGCGAAGACGTCGCGTATCGTCCCGCCCGGGAGCGCATTCGACGTCCGGGGGGACTTGATGAGGGGTAGAACCGCAGCGTCCGCGATCATGGCCGTCCTGGTCCTGTTGGCCCTGGCTCCAGGCGCTCTCGCGGCTCGGAAGACCTTCATCGTCGTCTATGCGAAGGGCGCCAGCGCCGGGCCAAGCTCGCGACCCCGAAGGTGCCGCGCTGAACGGAGTGATTACAGCAACACCTGCGACTTGACGCCGTCGCCGCGGCGGACGTTCTCGATCGCCTCGCCGAAGTCGTCGAGCGGGAAGTCGTGGGTGAGCATCGCCTTGACGTCGATCGCACCGGCGGCCATCAGGTCGAGCGCGGGGCCGAACGAGTTGAGCACCGCCATCGAGCCGAGCACCGTGATCTCGTCGTTGTAGATCCGGAACGGGGACAGCGAGACCTTTGCGTCGCCGTGCGCGACGCCGAAGATCATCAGGCGCCCGCCGCGCCGCAGCGCGTCGAAGGCCGACTCGATCGCCGGTGGGATGCCCGTGGCGTCGACCGCGATGTCGAACTCGCCGAGACCCTCGGTGCTCGTCGCCACCGCGTGTGCGCCCATCTTCTCGGGCAGCGCCAGCTTGGCCTCGTTCGTGTCGACGACCGCGACGCGCGTGGCGCCCGCGCGCAGGATCAGCTGCTCGAGCAGCAGGCCCATCGTGCCTGCGCCGATCACGAGCGCGCTCTCGCCGGGCTGCACCGCCAGCCGGTGCATGCCGCGCACGGCGCAGGAGACCGGCTCGATCAGCGCGCCGGCGCGGAAGTCGAGCTCGTCGGGGAGCGCGTAGGCGTTCGCGGCGGGCACCTTGACGAACTCCGCGAAGGCGCCGTCGACGCGATCGCCGATCGCCGACCAGTTCGCGCACAGGTTGCCGCGGCCGATGCGGCAGTACTCGCAGTGGCCGCAGAACAGCGACGGGTCGACGGCGACGCGCGCGCCCTCGGACCAGCCCTCGACCGACGGGCCGACCGCGACGACCTCGCCGGCGAACTCGTGGCCGGGCACGATCGGGTAGGGCGTGGGCTCGAAGGAGCCATCGGCGATGTGCAGGTCGGTGCCGCAGAGCCCGCAGGCGCCGACCTTGACCACGAGCTCGCCGTGGCCCGGGGTCGGGTCGTCGCGCTCGCCGATGCGCAGCTCGCCGGGCTGCTCCCAGATCGCGGCCTTCACGGGACCACCATCGGCTTGACGCTGTCGGGATCCTCGCGGCCGGCCCGCAGCGCCGCCTCGGCGTCGTCGAGGCCGAAGTGGCCGGAGATGATCGCCTTGAGGTCGACGCGGCCGGAGGCGGCGAGGGCGATCGCCGTGGGGTAGGTGTTGGCGTAGCGGAAGGTGCCGGTGACCCAGATCTCGCGGGTCTGGATGACGCTCAGCGGCAGCGTGCCCTCCTCCTCGGGCCCCATCCCCACGAGCACCGCGACGCCTGCGGGGCGCAGCGCCTTGATGCCTGCGGTGAGCGCGTCGGGGTGACCGGAGCACTCGATCAGCGCGTCGGCGTCGAGATCGCCCAGCGGCTCGCCGGCCTGGACGACGCGGGTGGCGCCGGTGCGCTCGGCCAGCGCGAGCCGGCGCTCGTTGACGTCCGAGACGATCACCTCGGTCGCGCCGAACGCGAGCGCGCACTGCATCGCGAGCTGGCCGATCGGCCCGGCGCCGGTCACGAGCACGCGGTCGCCGGCGCTGACGCCCGCCTTCTGGCACGCCCACACGCCGACCGAGAGCGGCTCCATCAGCGCGCCCTCCTCGTCCGACAGCGAGTCCGGGAGCGTGAACGCGAAGTCCTCGTGGATCGTCACGAACTCCGCGAACGCGCCGTCGATCGGCGGCGTCGCGAAGAAGACGACGTCGGCGCAGAGGTTGTAACGGCCCGCGCGGCACTC
>JALYLO010000300.1 GCA_030774175.1 Actinomycetota bacterium | reverse complement strand
GAACGACTGAGTTGCCACTTCCCGGCCTCGAGGGGCAGGGTGCCAGCGCGGAGCCGCGCCCCGGCCACTGGATCGAGCGGGGGCCGTGGAAGCGCTTGATGGTGTTTTCCGGCCGGTCGCATCCCGGCCTGGCGCAGAAGATCGGCGAGCACCTCGGCGTCGAGTGTGGGGAGGTGCTGCTCAAGACGTTCCCGAACGACGAGACGTACTGCCGCTACGAGGAGTCGATCCGCGGCGCCGATGTCTTCATCGTCCAGACCGGTTGCCCGCCCGTCGACAAGAACCTCATGGAGCTGTTGCTGATGATTCAGGCGGCGAAGCTCGCGTCTGCGAAGCGCATCACCGCTGTCATCCCGTGGTTCCCCTACTCGCGCCAGGACCGGAAGGCCAAGCCGCGCGAGCCTATCTCGGCACGTCTCGTCGCGGACACTCTGCAACTGGCGGGAGTCGACCGCGTGCTCACCATGGACCTGCACGCGGGCCAGATCCAGGGCTTCTTCACGATCCCGGTCGACCACATGACGGCGTTGCAGCTCTTCGCGACGCATTTCCGCGATCTCGGCCTGACGGGTGACGGCGTGGTGGCCGTTGCACCGGATGCAGGCCGGGCAAAGCACGCCGTGCGCTTCGGCGAGATGATCGAGGCGAGCTTCGCGATCATGCACAAGATGCGGCCGACGCAGGAGCAGGTCAACATCACCGAGGTGACTGGCCGCGTTCGTGGCAAGAAGGCCATCATCGGCGACGACGTCTCGACCACGGGCAGGACGCTGATCGCCGGCGCGAAGGCGCTGCGGGAGCACGGCGCGGAAGAGGTCTACGTCTTCGTGACGCACGCGCTCTTCTCGGAGGAGGCGCTCGACCAGATCGGCCAGCGCGACTCTGGAATCGACAAGATCGTCGTCACCGACACGGTGCCGCTGAATACGCTCAAAGTGCCGAAGAACATGACGGTGCTGAGCGTCTCGGCGCTACTCGCCGAAGCGATCATGAACGTCTTCTCCGACGAGTCGGTGAGCGGGATCTTCGGCGGCGAGAATCAACTGTTCTAAGTCCGACGTTTCGCTCGGCAGGTGCCGGAAAGGAAGATCGGCATGTTCTTTCGCAGCAGGCTTCTGGGGCTCATCTGGATCGGGGTCGGCATTGCGATCGCCTGGACGCATGACTACTTCAACCACCTGAGCACCTGGCGGCAGATCCTCTCCGCCCTGCTTGCGATCGTCCTCTGGCCGCTCGTCCTGCTCGGGATCAGCCTGCATATCCACAACAAGTAGGAGCGCGAGGCTAGACTCCTCGGTCGAAATGGCCGGAGAACGGATGAAGCTGGAAGTGAAGCCGCGCGAGGACACGGGCTCGCGCGAGGCTCGGAGGCTGCGCAGCCAGGGCCTGATTCCCGGCGTCCTCTACGGTCGAGGCGCCGCGCCGCGCCCCTTCTGCGTGGCGGAGCGCGATCTGCGCCGCGTGCTGACGGGCGGCAGCGGTATGCACGCGATCCTCGACGTCGTCGTCGAAGGTCAGGGAACCACGCACCCATCGATCCTTAAAGAGCACCAGCAGGATCCGCTGCGGGGGAAGCTCATCCATATCGATCTTCAGGAGGTTCGTCTCGACCAGGCGATCACCGCCGCCGTGACGGTTCTGCTCGTCGGCGCCGACGATGCGCCGGGGGTACGCGAGGGCGGCGCGTTGTCACAGGTCGCGCGCGAGGTGAACGTCGAAGCGCTGCCGATGGAAGTCCCCGAGCATCTCGAGCTCGACGTCAGCGGGATGGTGATTGGTGACACTCTCCGCCTCGCAGATCTCGTCACGCGGGAAGGCGTGACCTACCTCGACGATCCGGAAACGGTCCTCGCGACGCTGACGATGCCGACGCGCGTCGAGGAGCCCGAGGAAGAGGTCGTCGAGGGCGAGGAGGGCGAGCTGGAACCTGGGGAAGAGCGTCCCGAGGGCGCCGCGGAGGGCGAAGCGGAGCCCGCTGCGGAGCAGGGCGACTCCGGCACCTCCGAGGGCTAGTGCGCCTGCCCTGGCGTCGGGGCGAACGCGCCTCGTCGCTCGACCTGCTCGTCGTGGGGCTCGGCAATCCCGGGCGTGAGTACGCGCGCAACCGGCACAACGTCGGCTGGATGGTCGTCGAGGAGCTTGCGCGCCGGC
>JALYLO010000299.1 GCA_030774175.1 Actinomycetota bacterium | reverse complement strand
CCTCAGCGCGCAAAGGTGTCAGACACCTTTTCGCCCCGGCCGGCCACCCGTGCTTCGCCGCAGGTGTCAGACACCAGCCACGAAGCCGCCGCGCACCACCCAAGGGTCAGACACCTCTTCTCCCCGCCCGCCACCCGTGCATCGCCCCAGGCGGTGTCTGACACCCGCGCGAGCCGACGCCGGCAGGCGCCGACGGTACGCTCGCCCGCAGATGAACGCCATGGTCTTCGACTTCAACGGGACGCTGTCGGACGACGAGCCCGTGCTCGTGCGCGTCTACCAAGAGCTGTTCGCCGAGCAGGGCCGGCCGATCACCGAGGCCGAGTACTACCGGCTCCTGGCAGGCCACACCGACGAGGCGATGTTCAGGCGCTGGCTCGGCCACGCAGACCCGGAGCTGATCGAGGAGCGGATCGCGCGCTACGTCGCGCGAGTCTCGGACGGCTCCACCGTTGACGAGGAAATGCGCGCCGCCGTCCTCTTCGCTGCCGCGCACGGGCCGGTGGCAATCGTCTCGGCCGCTCCCCGCAGTGAGATCGACCCGGTCCTCGAAGCCGCCGGCCTCCGCGACGCGATCGACGTGATCGTCTCGCAGGACGACGTGACGAACGGCAAGCCCGAGCCCGAGTGCTACCTGACGGCGGCTCGCCTGCTGGGCATCGAGCCGGCGCAGATGCTCGTCTTCGAGGACACCGACGTCGGCGTGAGCGCCGCGAAGGCCGCGGGGGCGGCGCGCGTCGTGGGGCTGACGCGCACGCTGGGCGCCGACCGGATGTCAGGGGCGGACGAGCTGGTCGAGCGCATCGACGTGCCGCTCCTGGAGCGCCTGTTGTGCTCGTGATCGCCCATCGCGGCGCCTCCTTCGACTTCCCCGAGAACACCCTCCCCGCCTTCGAGCGCGCGATCGAGATCGGCGCCGACTACGTCGAGCTCGACGTGCATGCCGATCGCGACGGCGGGCTCGTCGTCACCCACGGTCCGCCTCACGGCACCCACCCTCGCTTGGAGGAGGTCCTCGACCTCTGCCACGGGCGGATCGGGGTGATGGTCGAGTTGAAACGGCCTGACCGCTACCCGAGGATCGTCCCGCACGCGCTCGCCCTGATGCGCGACGACGACGTGCTCCTGTGCTTCCAGCGAGCCGCGCTCGAGGAGGCTCGCGGCCTGCGTCCTGCGATCCGCACCGTGCAGCACGTGGGCTTCGGCGTGTCGATCCGCCGTGCGGCCGGTGCCTGGGCGGCCGGATTCCGAAACGAGCGGGTGACACCGCGTGGGCTCGAGGCGGCGCGCCGCCTCGGCCTGGAGACGACGGTCTACACGGTGAACGACGAGGCGCGGATGCTCGAGCTGCGACGGCTCGGCGTCTCCGGCGTCTTCACTGATCGTCCGGATCGAGCACTGGCAGCCCTGAGCCGCCCTCCGGCAGGCTGAGCAGCTTCGCACCCTCCGCAGGCACGCGGGCGACGACGCGCGCTCCGACCGGCAACGCCGCCGCACGAGCGGTCGACATGTCGGCGATCAGGCCGGAGCCCGCGGTGTTCACCTTCAGCCGGGTGACCGGCCCGAGGAACGTCTGCGTCAGCACCTCGCCGGTCATCGTGTTGCCGTTCGCCGGGGTACCGCTTACTGCAGTACCGTTCGTGGCCGCCTCGAGCTCCAGCGACTCGGGGCGGATCAGGACGAGCACGCGCTCGCCGTTCTGCCACCCGCGCGCCGCGTCGAGCAACAGCCGTGTGCCGGCGTGGTCGACCTCGCCGGACGATCCGTCGACGATCGTCGACTCGAGCCGGTTCATCGTGCCGATGAACTCCGCGACGAACGGTGTCGCCGGCGCGGTGTACATCTCGGAGGGTGTCCCCATCTGCTCGATCACGCCGCCGTACATCACCGCCACGTGGTCGGAGATCGCGAGCGCTTCCTCCTGGTCATGTGTGACGTACAGCGTTGTGATGCCGAGTTCGAGCTGGATGCGCCGGATCTCCTCGCGCAATTGCACACGCACCTTCGCGTCGAGCGCCGACAACGGTTCGTCGAGCAGCAACACACGCGGCTCGATCGCGAGCGCGCGCGCCAGGGCCACACGCTGCTGCATCCCGCCCGAGAGCTGATGTGGAAAGCGGTCGACCGCGTGGCTGAGGCCCACGAGTTCGAGCAGGTCGTCGACGCGACCGCGCCCCTCGCCCTTGTGCTTGCCGCGGATCCTCAGCCCGAACTCGACGTTCTGGCGCGCGTTCATGTTCGGGAACAGCGAATAGGCCTGGAAGACCATGCCCATGTCGCGCTTGTTTGGGGCGACGCTCGTCACATCCTTGCCGTCGACGACGATGCGGCCGTCGTTGGGACGGTCGAAGCCCGCGACGAGCCGCAGCGCGGTCGTCTTGCCGCAGCCGGAAGGGCCGAGCAGCGAAAGGAACTCGCCCTCGCCGAGCGCGATGTTGATGCCTTTGAGCGCCTTCACGGAGCCGAAGTCGCGGTGCAGGTTCTGCAGTTCGAGGTAGGCCATGGTCTACCGCGTTCCTGCGATCAGGGAGCCACCCGCGCCGCCCCGCTTACGCCCGACGACGAGCAGGGAGAGCATTGCCGCCCAGGTGATGCCGAAGCTCGTCAGCGTGACGGCGCCGGCCGGGAAGCCCTGCGACTCGTTCACGTACTGGATGAAGATCGGAAAGGTGTGGAACGCCGAGAGGTTCGCGATCGTGAACTCGCCCATCACGATGGCGAGCGTCAGGAAGGACGCGGCGAGTGCTGCCGAGCGGATGTTCGGGAGGATCACGCGGAAGAGCGTCGTCGACCAGCGGGCGCCGAGGCTCTGTGACGCCTCGGTCAGCGTGTGCACGTCGATCGAGCGGAAGCCGGCGTCGAGCGAGAAGAACATGTACGGGAACGCAAGGATCACGTATGCCGCGGCGAGGAAGCCCCACGGTCGTTGGTAGAACCAGTTGGGCGTGCCCCTGTAGACACGCAGCAGTCCGACGACCATCACGATCGGCGGCACCACGAACGGGATCAGCGCGAGGAAGGCGATCACCGGCCGCAGCCTCGGCACCTTGAGGTGTACCCAGTAGATCGTCGGCACGAAGATCGCGAGGCTGATCGCAATCGTCTCGAGCGCGAGCAGCGCGGAGATCTTCAGCGTGTGCCAGAAGTCGCCGTTGTGTACGACCCAGCCGTAGTTGTGCGCCGTGCAGCACTTCCCGGTCTGGTTCGACTTGAGGCTGATCAGCAGCGTCGAGAACAGCGGGATGATGAAGTACGCGGCCGCAATCAGCAGCCAGACGAACGCCGATGGGGACATCCGCGGACGCCTGATCACTTCGCCCACCTCGCAGCGCGGCGCTGCAACGGGATGTAGAGGAGCATCATCACGGCGAGCACGACGAACATCCCGAAGGCCATCGCCTGCGCGAGATGCGGGTTGTCGAGCACGTTGCCGCTGTAGTACGCGCCGATCAGGATCGGGACGATGTTCACGGAGCCGGAGGTGAGGCTGTAAGCGGTCGCGTAGGCGGCGAACGCGTTGCCGAAGAGGAGGATAACCGCACCCAGGATCGAGGGCATCAACACCGGCAGCCCGACATAACGCCAGAACTGCCACTGCTTGGCGCCGAGGTTGGCTGCCGCCTCACGCCATTCGTTGCGCAGCCCGTCGATCGCGGGCGCGATCACGAGGATCATCAGCGGCAACTGGAAGTACAAGTACGCGAGCTCGACGCCGGTCTTCGTGAAGAGGCTGAAGCCGTGACCCGAGAGGTCGTAGTGCAAGTGGCTGCGCAGGAAGACCGTGAGAATTCCGAGCGGGCCGAGAGTCGCGATGAACGCGAACGCAAGCGGAATGCCGCCAAAGTTGGCCGCGACGCCGGAGAACGTGGTCAGCGCCGAACGGATCCAGCGAGGCGTTCCCTCGCGCAGTGCGGCGTACGCTACGAAGAGCCCGACGACGCCGCCGATCAGCGCGGTGACGAGACTGATCTCGATGCTCGTCTTGAATGCGTCGATGTACGGGTGGCGGAAGAGCAGCCGGACGTTCGAGAACGTCGCGCTGCCCGTCTTGTTCTGGAACGCGCCGACGAGGATCGCCCCCGCCGGCAGGAAGAGGAAGGCGATCGTGTAGGCGAAGAACGGCAGGGTGCCGATCCACGCGAGCGAAAGGCGTCTCCGGCCGGACGCAATGTCCGGCCGGAGCGCCGACGATGCAGCGTCAGCTGCGATGGTTCCCTACCCGACCTTCGACGGCCAGTCGGTGGCGATCTTCGCCTTTGCCTTGGTCTGCTGCGCGAGGCTCGCGAACTTCACCTTTGCGTACAGCGCCGATGACGGGAGAGCGGAGAGCAGGCTCTTCGGAAGCACATTGCGCGTGGCCAGGTCGTTGAACCGCGCCGGATGCGCAAAGCCCTTCAGGTAGAGGATCTGCCCCTGGTCGGAGTAGATGAACTCCTGCCAGAGGCGGGCCGCCCACGGATGCGGAGCCGTTGCGTTGACCGCCTGGGCGTAGTAGCCGCCGTAGACGCCGTCGCTCGGGATCGTGACGCCCCAGTTCGCCGCGGGGAACTCCTTGATGTACGCAAGGTTGTTGTAGTCCCAGTCGATCGAGATGGGTGTCTGCCCCGACGCGACCGTCTGCGGGGTCGTCTGCACGGGGATGAAGATCCCGCTCTTCTTCAGCGCCGCGAAGTAGTCGATGCCGGGACCGACGTCCGACAGCGTGCCGCCGGCGCCGAGGGTGGCTGCAAGCACACCCGACACCGCCGAGTTCGAGGTGAGCGGGCTGCCGTTCATTGCGACCTTGCCCTTGTACTCGCCCTTCATCAGATCCTTCCAGGTCTTGGGCGGATTGTTGACGAGGCTCTTGTTGTACCCGATCGAGATCGCGCCCCAGTAGTCACCCATCCAGAACCCACGGGTGTCCTTCAACGCGCGAGGGATCGTTGTGTAGTTCGTGCTGAAGTACTTGGCATACAGGCCTTCGTTCGCGCCTGCGATCGCGAACGAGACACCGACGTCGACGCCGTCCGGAGCACGCGAGTCGCCCTTGAGCGAGCGGATCGCCTCGTTTTCCTGGGCGGAGCTGCCGTTCGGGTTGTCGCTCGTGATGCCGATCCCGTACTTCTTCTGGAAGGTCGAGATCAGCTCGCCGTAGTTCGCCCAGTCCGGCGGCAGGGCGATCACGTTCAGGTGACCTTCCTTCTTCGCGTTCTTGACGAGCAGGGCGAGCCCCGCCTTCGTCTCATGCGTCGGCGGCGCGGCGAAGCGCGCCCGAGTTGCGCCGAGCGCCGTGCCCGCGCTGCCGAGGACCGTGAGGCCCACGGCGGCCGCCGCGCTGCGGCGCAGCATCGCCGAGCGGCTCATCCCTTCTTCTTCGAGCTTGGCCCAGAACTCGACTTCTTGGGCCTCGTAATCCTCCATGGAGTTCGCCTCCCGGTTGGTGGTGGCCCTAGAAGATCACGACCACGCGTGCATTTCAATAGGTGAACCACACAAGTTTCACCATATGGAAATGCTCTGTTCAGGAGGCTGCCTGTGAGTAGGCTCGTTCGCGTGAGCCCGTTTGACGCCCCAGGCCAGTGGCTGCGCTGCGCCCTCCACGCACACACCACGAATTCGGACGGCGAACTGACGCCCGAGCTCCTCGGCCGGCACTACGACTGGGCGGGCTACGACGTCCTGGCGATCACCGACCACTGGGTCAGGACGGTCTCGCCCTCGACGGAGCGGCTGCTCGTGATCCCCTCCGCCGAGCTGAACGCCCAGGCGCCGAACCGCGAGAACGACGCCCACGTCCTGGCGCTCGGCCTCGAGACCGACCCGGTCGTTCCCGAGCTCGACTTCGCTCCTCTCCCGGAGGTCGTCTCCTGGATCACCGAGCACGGCGGTGTCCCGTACCTCGCCCACACCTACTGGAGCGGCCTGCGCACCCACCAGTGGGAGCAGTGCGAGGGCCTCCTTGGCATCGAGGTCTGGAACACGGGTTGCGAGCTGGAGCTGGGCCGCGGGGATTCGTCGGTGCACTGGGACGAAGCTCTGGAAGGGGGCCGCCCGTTCTTTGCGCTCGCCGCCGACGACTCGCATCATCCAGGCTACGACAGCGGGTTCGCCTGGACGTGGGTGCGCGCGGCCGAGAAGTCACAGGCCGCGGTGCTCGACGCCTTACGAGCCGGTTCGTTCTACGGCTCCACGGGCCCGCGCATCGATGCGGTCGAGCTGACGGACGGCGACGTGACCGTGCGCTGCAGCCCGGCCGCGAGCGTGACGCTGTACACGGGGCGCGCCCGCGGCGCGCGCGTGAACGCCGGCCGGCTGGGCTATCCCAAGAACGGGCGAATCCTCGAGCGCGACGAGGCCGGCCTGATCACGGCGGTCCGGCTCGAGCGGCCGTTCCGCCAGCCGTACGGCCGCGTCGAGGTCGCGGCCGCGGACGGAACGAAGGCCTGGACGAACCCGCTGTGGATCGCGTAGACGCCATCGAGCAACTCGGGTTGCGCCGCTTCGATCTGCTCGTGATCGGCGGCGGGATCATCGGTGCGGGCATCGCCGAGGCGGGCACCGCCCACGGGCTCGACGTCGCGCTCGTCGAGCGGGGCGACTACGCGTGTGCGACTTCCAGCGCGTCGTCCAAGTTGGTGCACGGCGGACTTCGCTATCTCCAGATGGGCGACATCCGGCTCGTGCGGGAGGCCCACGAGGAGCGGCGCGCGCTGATGAGCGTCGTCGCGCCCCACCTCGTCCACCGGCTGCCGTTTCTCTTCCCTCTCTATACGCATGGCCCACACAGGCCGTGGTTCGTGCGCACCGGCGTCCTGCTCTACTCCGCGCTCGCTCGGGCACGGCTGAACGGTCGCGTCAGCGAGAAGCGTGCCCTGCGGCTGGTGCCGCAGCTCCGCACGGAGGGCCTGCACTCCTCGGCGCTCTACGCCGACGCGTGGACGAACGACGGGCGCCTCACGCTCGCAAACGTGCGCGCCGCGGCCGAGCGGGGCGCGATCGTCCTCAACTACGCGGAGGTCGTGTCCGTTGGCAGCGGCGGCGCGGAGGTGAGCGTGGACGGGCTGGCGGTGGCCGTGCAAGCTCGCTCGATCGTCAACGCCACGGGGCCGTGGCTCGACCGCGTGCGCCGCCTGGAGAACCCGTCCGCCGCCGCGTCGATCCGCCTCTCCAAGGGCGTCCACTTGATCGTGGACGGTGGCGAGGACTGGGGCGCCGCCGTCACGATCCCACACGACAGGGTGCGCGTCAGCTTCGCGATCCCGTGGGAGGGCAAGCTCCTCCTCGGGACGACCGACACGCTCCATGACGGCGAGCCCGAGGAGGCGCGCGTCACCGACGACGACGTGCGCGCCGTGCTCGACGAGGCGGCCGTGGGCGTGGACGGCCTCGGCCCTGTGCGCGCGTCCTTCTGCGGGCTGCGGGTGCTGCCGGGTGGGCCCGGCGCGACCGCGAACGCGCGGCGTGAGACCGTCTACACGAAGGGGAGCGCCGGGATGCTGAGCGTGGCGGGCGGCAAGCTCACGACCTACCGTCGGATCGCTCTCGACGCGCTCGAGCAGCTTGGTGTGCGCGGCGTCGACCGCAGGCCGCGGCCCCTGCCGGGTGCGACCGGCCTCAGCTCCATCGCGTGGCCCTTCGAGCTCGATGCGTCGATCCGCGGCCACCTGCTGCACCTCTACGGCTCGCTCGCACCCGAGGTGCTCGCGCCCGCGCTGGACGATCCGTCCCTGCTCGAGCCGATCGTCGAGGGGCGGCCTGACCTGTGGGCGCAGGACCGGTACGCGCGGGAGCACGAGTGGGCGCGGACTGACGAGGACGTTCTCCGGCGCCGCACGACAGCATGGCTCTCTGGAGCATGGCTCTCTCGCCTATATTCGGAGGATGCCTCCGCGCTACACCAGGCTGACCGAACCGCTCGTCCGTGACAACGGACAGCTGAGAACCGCGAGCTGGGACGAGGCGCTCGATCGCGCCGCGGCCGGCTTCCACACCGCGCGCGCCCGTGGCGCGATGACGGGGCTCTTCAGCTGCTCCAAGGCCACGAACGAACTGAACTTCGCAGCGCAGAAGTTCTCGCGTCTCGCCCTGGTCTCCAACAACATCGACAGCTGCAACCGAACCTGACACGCCCCTAGCGTCGTCGGTCTGGCGACGGTGTTCGGTGCAGGTGGCGGGACCAGCTCCTACGAGGAGCTGCGGGAGTGTGCGGACCTGATCGTGCTCTGGGGGTCGAACGCGCGTGACGCGCATCCGATCTTCTTCCACCACGTCCTGAAGGCGGTGCACCGCGGCGCAAAACTGATCGTCGTCGATCCGAGGCGCACACCGACGGCGCAATGGGCCGATCTCTGGCTCGGCCTCGATGTCGGCACCGACATCGCGCTCGCAAATGCCGTGGGGCGGGAGATCATCGCCGCCGGTCTCGTCGCCGAGGAGTTCGTCGCGCGGGCGACGTCCGGGTTCGACGCCTACCGCGAGTCGGTCGAAGCCTGGACGCTTGCGGAGGCCGAGCGCGTCACGGGCGTCCAGGCCGCCACCATCCACGAGCTCGCGCACGCCTGGGGCAACGCGCAGCACGCACAGATGTGCTGGACGCTCGGCATCACGGAGCACCACAACGCCGTCGACAACGTCTTCGCGCTGATCAACCTCTCGCTGCTCACCGGCCAGGTCGGAAAGTACGGCTCCGGCCTCCAGCCGCTGCGCGGCCAGAACAACGTGCAGGGCGGCGGCGACATGGGGGCGCTCCCGAACAAGCTGCCTGGGTTCCAGGACGTGGAGAACGACGATGTGCGCGCGCACTTCGAGAGCGTTTGGGGCGCAGAGATTCCCGCCAAGAACGGCTTGCACCTCACGGAGATGTTCGAAGCGATCGAGCACGGAACGCTGCGCGCGCTGTACGTGATCGGCGAGAACCCGGCGCAGTCGGAAGCCGACCGGACTCGCGCAGTCGGGCTGCTCGAGAGCCTCGACCACCTCGTGGTCCAAGACATCTTCCGCACGAAGACGGCTGAGCTGGCGGACGTCGTCTTTCCCGCGTCCGCGTCGTGGGCCGAGGCGGAGGGCACGGTCACGTCGAGCGAGCGGCGCGTGCAGCGCGTTCGCAAGGCGCTCGACCCGCCGGGCGAGGCGCGCGACGACATCGAGATCGTGTACGCGCTGGCCGACCGGTTCGGCGTCAACCTCGGCAGCCCGCGTGCGGAGGACGTGTGGAACGAGCTTCGATCGCTCTCCCCGATGCACGCCGGCATGTCCTATGCGCGGCTGGAGGAGCTCGGCGGCATCCCCTGGCCGTGCTGGAACGAGCAGCACGGAGGCGAGCAATTCCTGCACGCGCGCCTGTGGGACGAGGTCGTCGAGCAGCGCGCGCCGTTCATGCCGGTCGTCGACGACCCGCCTGTCGACCTGCTCGACGACGAGTACCCCGTCCGCCTCACGACCGGGCGGCGGCTCGAATCCTTCAACACGGGCGTGCAGACGGGCGGGTTCAGCTCGCCGCTGCACGTCGGCGGCGAGGCCCTTCGTGTCTCGCCGGAGGACGGTGCGCGCTACGGGCTCGTCGACGGCGGCCGTGCGCGAGTCGTCTCGCGGCGAGGTTCGGTCGAGGCGCCGGTCGCGTTCGACACGACGCTGCGCCCCGGCCTCGCGTTCATGAACCTCCACTTCCCGGACGTCGTCGAGACGAACGTGCTGACGATCGACGCGACCGATCCCAAGAGCGGCACCGCAGAGTTCAAGGCAACGGCGATCCGCGTGGAGGCGGTTTAGTGCACCGTTCCGAAAGCCTCGCGCGTCCTGGCGGCTGCAAAGCGGCGCCGGGCTGCGTCCTCGGTCGCCCCGATAGAACACCGCTATCGGGGCTCCCTGCGTCCTTGCCCGACTTGCTTTTCGCGCGCCAGGATCATCACGGAACCTCCGGAACGGTGCACTGATGTCACTCGTAGCCACGCCGTCACTTCGGACGTCGGGACTCGGCCGCACCCATCTCCGTCGGTTGCCCTCGGTCTTCACGAGCGTGTCGGTCGTGATCGTCGCAGCGATCGTGCTCCTGGCGGTATTCGGATCGGTGATCGAGCCACACGATCCAGCGTCTCAGGATCTCTTTCACACGAGCGCCGGACCCGCGTCGCAGCACTGGCTGGGGACCGACGGCCTCGGCCGCGACATCCTCTCGCGGATGGTCGCCGGTGCAGGTGCGGCGATCACCGGGCCACTCGTGGTTGCACTGACAGGCCTGCTCGCCGCCAGTGCTCTCGGAATCCTCTCCGGCTACATGGGCGGCGCGATCGACATGGTCATTCAACGCTTTGTCGACTTCATGTTCGCGCTTCCGGGACTGCTGATCGCGATCGTGATCGTCGGTGTCGTCGGCGGCGGCTACTGGTTGGCGGTGATGGTGCTCAGCCTCCTCAACTTCGCGGGCGGCGTTCGCATCCTGCGCGGCGCGACGCTCGAGCAGCGTGCGCTGCCGTACGTGGAGGCTGCGCGAACGTTGGGCGTTCCGCGCCACCGCATCATGTATCGCCACATCTGGCGCAACATCTCACCGATTGTCTTCGCCAACGCCGCACTCGACTTCGCGCTCGCGCTCGTCGCGCTCTCGAGCCTCTCGTACCTCGGCCTCGGGACGTCACCCGGTCAACCGGAGTGGGGGCGGATGCTGGCCGAGAATCAGCCCCTGCTCTTCACCAACCCGCTCGGAGTCCTGACGCCGGGCCTCGCGATCGTTCTCTTCGCAACTGCCGTGACCGTGATCGGCGACTGGTTCTACGACCGCTTCTCCTTCAGTGGCAGAACCGGCCGCTGATCCCATCGCGCTCCGCCGTCTCCTGGAGATCAACGATCTCCGGGTCGAGTACGTCGCCGGACGAATGCGCCGGACGCTCGTCTCGGGCGTGGACCTCCACGTCGATCGAGGGGAGACGATTGCGATCGTCGGCGAGTCCGGCAGCGGCAAGACGCTGACGGCGCGCGCGATCATCCGCCTTCTCCCGACCGGCGTCGAGGCGACAGCGGGGGAGATCTCGCTCGACGGTCAGGATGTCCTGCGCATGAGCGACCGGGCTGCGGCGCGGTTGCGCGGCAACCGGATATCGATGATCTTCCAGGATCCGTTCACGATGTTGAACCCGGTCCTGCGCTGCGCCGGCCATGTCGAGGAGGTGCTCCGCAATCGAGCGAACCCGGTCGGCAGCGCGGAGGCGCGGTCGGAGGCGATCCGGCGCCTCGCCGAGGTCGGAATCGACGATCCCGGCGCTGCCGACCGCTACCCGTTCCAGCTCTCGGGCGGCATGCGCCAGCGCGTTGGTCTTGCGGCAGCCCTCGCGGGCGATCCGGAGCTGCTGATCGCCGACGAGCCGTCGACGGCGCTGGATGTCACGACCCAGGCGGAGATCCTCGACCTCCTGAAGTCGGTTCAGCAGGCGCGGGGAATGGGGCTGATCTTGATCACGCACGACCTCCGAGTGGCGTTCTCGGTCGCGGAGCGGGTTTACGTCCTGTACGCGGGCGCGCTCGTCGAGGTCAGCAACGCGAAAGCGCTGGAGCGGGAGCCGCTGCATCCCTACTCGCTCGGGCTTCTGCTCTCCGAGCCTGCGACAGAGTTCCGGCAGGTGCAGCTGCTGGCGATCGACGGCTCAGTGCCGGCACCTGACGAGGTGGCGCAGCAGTGCAGCTTCGCCTCTCGCTGCCGCTGGTGCGAAGAGCTCTGCGTGGCCGAGCGGCCGCCGTTGCGTGAGGTCGAGCCCGAGCGGTTTTCCGCGTGTCGACGGCTGGAGGAGATCCGCGAAGAGATGACGAGCGTTCGACGCGAGGTACGGGCTCCCGCGCTCCAGGAAGCGGCGGCGGCCGAGGTCGCGCCCTTCCTCGCCGTCCGTAATCTCCAGAAGGTATTCGCCGGTCAGCGTGGCGGCGTCGTTCGCGCGCTCGACGGTGTCTCGATCACCGTCGGCGCCAACGAGAGCGTCGGGATCGTCGGCGAGTCCGGCTCGGGGAAGACGACGCTCGGTCGGTGCCTCGTCGGCCTCGAGAACCCGACGTCCGGTCTGATCGAAATCGACGGGATCGACGCCAGCAACTACTCGAAGCTGACGCGGGCCGATCGCGCTCGCCTGCGCCGCATCGTGCAGATCGTCTTCCAGGATCCGTACTCCTCGCTCGACCGAACGGAGACGGTCGGTGCCGCGCTGCGCGAGGTGCTCGTGGTGAACAAGTTCCCGGCCGAGCAGGTGAAGACGCGGATCGACGAACTGCTTCAGCGGGTCGGTTTGCCGCTCGGCTACGCAAAGCGTCGTCCCGCGGCGCTCTCCGGCGGCGAGCGGCAGCGCGTCGTGATCGCGCGCACCCTGGCGATCGGGCCAAGGCTGATCGTCTGCGACGAGCCCGTGTCCGCGCTCGACGTCTCGGTGCAGGCGCAGATCCTCAGCCTCTTCCGAGAGCTCCGCGAGGGCTTCGGTCTCAGCTACCTCTTCATCACCCATGACCTCGCCGTCGTCCGGCAGGTCGTCGATCGTGTGTACGTCGTCTACCAGGGGAAGGTCGTCGAAGAGGGCCCGGTCGACCGGGTGCTCGACCAGCCGGAACATCCGTACACGAAGCGACTGATCGCCTCGATCCCGCGGGCAGCCGCATGAAGGCTCAAGCCTCCGAGGCGCTCGTGCATCCACCAAGCCGGCCGTTTTCTTCTCCCGGAGGTATCGGCCGCTTCCCAACCGAAGGGCCGTGAGGGTAATGCCACATTCGACATCTCAAGGATCGTCGCCGCGCCGGAGCCTCAACGACAAGGCTTACGACCACCTCCGCCAGGCGATCCTGCGCGGCGACCTGCCGGTCGGCACGATCATCGCGGAGACGAAGGTCGCCGAAGGCCTCGGCATCTCGAAGACGCCCGTTCGCCAGGCGCTGCAGCTGCTTCGAACCGAGGGGCTGCTCGAGGTAGGGCCTCGGAGGCAACTTGTCGTCAGAGGCTTCTCCGCTGCGCACCGCAACGAGATCCTCCGGATCCGCGAGGCGCTCGAGGAGATTGCGGTCGAGACGGCATGCCGCGTCATCTCACTCGACGACATCGACATGCTTCGTCTCCTTCTGTTGCGACAGGGTCGGGCCGCGGACGCTTACAACGAGAGCGACTTCCTCGTCCTCGATGAAAAGTTCCATGTTCTGATCGCCCAGAGCGCGAATCTCCCGATCGTTGCAAGGCTCCTCGAGCAGATGCGCGGCTTCGCGCGGGTCATGCGCCTCGGGCAGACGCAGCCCCCGGAGCATCTGCAGGACATTCTCGTCGAGCACAGGCGAATCGTGGATGCGATCGAGAAGCGAGATGTCGCCGCCGCCCAGGCCGCGCTGCACGAGCACCTTCATCACTGGGACTATCTGCTCGCGGCGAACGACGACCCGGTGGACGACGCCGCGTGAAGATCGCACGCGTCGACGTCTTTGGCTACGACCTGAGCTACGTTCACGGGCGCTACGTCATGTCGGGCGGGCGCGTGATCGAGACCGTCCCGAGCACCGTCGTCCGAGTCACCACGAGCGAGGGCGTCGAGGGGTTCGGCGAGGTCTGCCCGCTCGGGCCTGCCTATCTTCCGGCGCACGCCGGCGGCGCTCGCGCTGCTTTGTGTGAGCTGGCGCCGGCCGTGCTCGGTCTTGACGCCGGCAACCTGGCCGCCGTCAACGCTGCGATGGACCATGCCCTGATGGGGCACGGCTACGCGAAGAGCCCAATCGACACTGCCTGCTGGGACGTGCTCGGGCGATCGGTGGGGCTGCCGGTCTGCGATCTGCTCGGCGGTCGCCTGATCGAGACGTTCCCGCTCTACTTCGCGGTCCCGCTTGCCTCCGTCGAGGAGATGACCGCGTACGTGCAGGCGCGGCGCGAGGAGGGCATCCATCGTTTCCAGCTGAAGATCGGTTCCGACCCCTACGAGGACGCCGCGCGTACGCGCAGCGTCGTCGAGGCGACGAGCTCCGAGGATGTCGTGGTTGCAGATGCGAACGGCGGCTGGGGAGTCCAGGACGCCGTGGTCGCCGCGCGCGCAATGGAAGATCTCGAGCGTGTCTTCTTCGAGCAACCTTGTCCGACGCTGGAGGAATGCCTGATCGTCCGCCAGCGGACGACCTTGCCAATGGTGCTGGACGAGTGCATCCGGGACGTTCACTCGTTGCTGCGCGCCCACGAAGCGCGAGCGCTGGAGGCGTTCAACCTCAAGATCTCGAAGGTCGGCGGTCTCACCAAAGCGAAACTGATGCGCGACCTCGCGGTGGAACTCGGCCTGCGCGTGACGGTCGAGGACACGTGGGGCGGCGACCTCGTCACGGCCGCGGTGTCGCACCTCGCCGCGAGCACGCCTCCCGACACGTTGTTCACCGTGTCGTTCATGAACGACTGGACGAACGAGCACATCGCCGGCCATCAGCCCCGGTCGCAGGCCGGGTTCGGCTCGGCGCCGCCGGGGCCCGGGCTGGGGATCGACGTCGACGTCTCGGCGCTCGGCGAGCCGCTCCTGTCTGCGGCGTGAGCCTCAGACGCCGGAGAACGCACTGAAGCCGCCGTCGACCGGAACGACGACTCCCGTCACGAAGCGAGCACCGTCGGAGGCGAGCCAGATGACTGTCGAGACGAGATCCTCCGGCTCTCCGAAGCGGGCGAGTGGAGTTCGGGCCACGATCGCAGCGCCGCGCTCGGTCAACGAGCCGTCTTCGCCCATGAGCAGTGCGCGATTTTGCTCACCGATGACGAAGCCGGGAGCGATCGCGTTGACGCGGATGCCGGTTCCGCGGCGGGCAAGTTCGACGGCGAACGATCGGGTGATGCTCTCGATCGCTGCCTTCGCAGCGGCGTAACCTGCCACGCGCGTCAAGGCGCGGGTTGCCGCCATCGACGACACGTTGACGATCGAGCAGCCGACGGAGTGCCGCATCGTGCGGCCGAAGACCTGAATCGGCAGCAACGTTCCGACCAGGTTGAGGTCGAGCACCTGTTGATACGCATCGATCGGCAAGTCGAACGGGGACGTCTCATCCTGGAGCGTCGCGGCGCCGAGGTTCCCACCGGCGCAGTTGACGAGCACGTCGATCGCTCCGAAGCGTTGGAGGATCTCGTCGCGGGCGGCTTCGAGCGACGCCGCCTCGAGCACGTCGGCGCGGATGCCGATCACGTCGTGACCTTGGCGCGTCAGGTGGGCAACGGTCTGCTCGAGCCGCTCCGTTCCGCGCGCCAGCACGGCGACGCGGGCGCCCGCCTGCGCCAGCCCTTCCGCAAGGGCGCTGCCGATCGCGCCGCTGCCACCGGTGATCACCGCAACGCGATTGTCGAGCGAGAACAGCTCGCCAGTCATTGCAACGGCGACAGGTGGCGGGCGAAGTGACGCTCGAGCACCTGCGCGTATTCATCTGCGTGGACGCTCAATCCTCCAACCGACGCGAGTTGCACGACGCCGAGGCGCGTCCCTACCAAGAGTGCATCGTTCCGTCTTCCAGGCGGTTGATCGGGAGGTAAGCGCGACGGTACGGAAAGCGCTTTGCGGCGTCCTCGTCGATGTCGACGCCGAGGCCGGGCTGGTCGCCGAGGTGGAGGTAGCCGGCGCGGAACTGGTAGGAGTGGGGGAACACCTCGTACGTCGCTTCTGTATGCGGCATGTACTCCTGGATGCCGAAGTTCGGGATCGACACGTCGACGTGCAGAGCGGCAGCCATCGTGACCGGCGACAGGTCGGTGGCGCCGTGGCAGCCCATGCGCACGTGGTGCAGCTCGGCGAGGGCGGCGATCTTGCGCACATGGCTGATTCCGCCTGCGCGCTGCACGCTCGTTCGCACGTAGTCGATCAGCTGCTCGGTGATCAGCGTCCGGAAGTCCCAGATCGTCGGTAGAACCTCGCCGACGGCGAGCGGGGTCGTCGTATGTTGCCGGATCAACCTGAAGCCTTCCTGCAGCTCCGCGGGCACGGCATCCTCGAGCCAGAACAGCCGGTACGGCTCGAGTCGCTTGCCGAGCTCCGCCGCCTCGATCGGCCTGAGCCGGTGATGCACGTCGTGCAGGAGGTGAAAGTCGAAGCCGTAGCGCTCGCGGACAGACGCGAGCACGTCCGGGATGAAGCGAAGGTACCGCTCGCTCGACCAGACGTTCTCGGTCGGCGCATCCGCGTCGGCCGGCTCGTAGTACCGCTTGTCCGGGCTGACCCCGTATGTGCTCTGCAGCCCCGGGATACCGCACTGAACGCGCACAGCGTGGTAGCCGTCGTCGAGGTAGCGGCCGACCCACTCCAGGGCCTCGGTCTCCGACTCGCCGTTCGCGTGGCCGTAGACCAACACTCCGTCTCTCGACTTCCCGCCGAGCAGTTCGAACACGGGCAGGCCGGCAGCCTTGCCCTTGATGTCCCAGAGCGCCATGTCGACAGCCGCAATCGCGCTCATTCCCACGGGGCCGCCGCGCCAGTACGCGCCTCGATAGAGGTACTGCCACGTGTCTTCGATCCGAGCCGCGTCACGGCCGATGAGGAGCGGGCAGACATGGTCCCCGAGGTAGCTCGCAACCGCGAGCTCGCGGCCGTTCAGCGTCGCGTCGCCGATCCCGGTCAGGCCCGAGGACGTGCGGAGCTTCAGCGTCACGAAGTTTCGGTCTGGCGAGCAGACGATCACGCGGGCGTCGACGATCTTCACCGAGCTGCGCCCTCCTCGATGATCACGGTTGAACGACCGCGCGCAGCGCGTTGAGCGTTCCGTCCTCCGACGTCACGAAAGCCGCGCCGACCTCGTCCAGCGTGAACCGCTGCACCACCGAGCTCTCGGGCAGCGCCTCGAGCAATCCGCCGGCGAGCAAGTCCATGGCTTCGATGAAATCAGTTCGCTCATACATCAGCACGCCGACCAGCGAGCGGTCTCCGCGCTGCAGAGCCAGGCCGTCGATCTGCATGGTCGGCGGAGCGTTTCCGACGACGACCGCGCGGCCACCCTTTCGAGTCGCGCCGAGGGCGCCGGCGATCGTTTTCGCTGACCCCACGCACTCGAAAACGACGTCGGCCCCTTCCGGGCGGATGAGCTCGGCCACGGTCTGCTCGACCGAGCCCGAGCCCGCGTCGACCGCAGTGAACCCGAGCATGGCGGCCCGCTCGCGCCGTCTGGCCGACGGCTCCAGGATGACGACGTCGAGGCCGCGCGCACGCGCGATGAGTGCGGTGAAAAGACCGATCGCCCCGGCTCCGAGCACGGCCGCGGCCTCGCCCGATGCGACTCCCGCTCGAGCGACGGCATGGACCCCGACGGCAAGCGGCTCGATGAGCACGCGCTGGATCTCGGGTATGCCGGCCGGCACCCGCAGAAGGTTTTGCTCGGACACGACGATGTGCTCGGCAAGACCCCCGGGAAGCTGACCCCCATGAAAGCGCATCTCGGCGCAGAGCTGCGGTTGGTCGCGACGGCAGTGGAAGCACGAACCGCAGCCGACCGCCGGAAAGACAACGACGTCTTCTTCGACCTGGAAGAGGCTCGACTCTTCGCCGACAGCGTCGATGCGTCCATAGATCTCATGGCCGAGCAGGAGCGGCGGCTGGAGGAACGCGTGCGTCCCGGCCCACATCTTCAGATCCGAGCCGCACACACCGCAGTCCTGCACACGGAGCCGGACGTTTCCCGCGGCGGGGATCGCGGCCGGGCGATGATCGAGCGCAAACTCCGACGGCCCGACGAGCATCGCGAAGCGCCCGTCTGTCATCTCTCCCGCCACATCTGCAGAAGCCCGCTCTCTGCCATCTCCGCCACGACGTCAGACGGCTCCAGCGGGACGAACCCGGTCAGGTTCTCCAGACCGTCCGCGGTCAGGGCGACCGTGTCTTCGCAGCGCACGTAGAGCTTGCGCTCGGGCACCCACAGCATCGGATCGACCGAGAAGACGAGGCCCTGCACAAACGGCCGCTCGCGATAGCTGCCGACGTCGTGTACCGCCATCCCCACCGGATGCGAGAGGTGGCCGCGAAAATCGAGTGCAAGGCGCGCAGCCCGCTCGAACTCGGGCGCGGACCACGCCGTTCCATCCACGACGTTGCGCATCTCCATTGCCGCGGCATCGAGCACATCGTCGGCTGTGATGCCGACGCGGATGCGCGAGAGCAGCGCGCGGTGGTACTGGACGATGAAGCCGTAGAGCTCCAGCTGCCACGTCTCCCAATGCCCAGAGGCCGGCCACATGCGACCGATATCGCTGGTGTAGTAGTGCAGATCGGGCGCGTAGTCCATGAGCACGAGCTCGCCGTCGGCGAGCGCCGAGTCCTTGCGGACGTAGTGCCCGTGCCAGGCGTTCGTCCCTGTGGCGACGATCGCCTCATACGAACCGCCGCGCGCGCCACCCTGCAGGAAGACGAAGTCCGCGACGGCGCTGAGCTCGAACTCGTAGACCCCCGGCTCGGACGAGCGCATGGCCTCGATCACGGCCAGGCCGGTGAGCCGCGCGGCCTCGCGCATCGCCTCCAACTCGGAGGGGCTCTTGACGAGTCGCAGCTCGTCGAGCACCGGGGTGAGGTCGCGGAGCTCGGCCGAGGGGAAGTGCGCGGTGAGCTGGGCTCGAACGCCCGAGCCGTCGCCGTCACGCGCATGGAGCGGGTCGCTGAGCCGCGCAGCGGTTCCGCCCAGCAGGACGTCTCGCGTCTCGCGTTCTCGCTCGGCAGGCGCGAACGGCGTGTGCAGCACGAGTCGTCCCCGGCATAGGCGGCCGGCGAGCTCGGCGGGCAAATCAGCGGTCGGGCGGACGGAATCGGCGCCGGAGAGCTCGCGGGCACGGTCGACGTCCTCGGCCCAGAGGCCTGGTCCGTCAACCCGCTCGCGCTGCTCGTCCCGGTGCGGCAGGTAGAGAGTCGTCGATCGGTCGCGGCCCTCGATCAGGACGTACGCCCCGGGCACCTCCAGCGCAGTCGCGTAATAGAACTCGTTCGTCTGCCGGAAGCGGATCGAGCTGCGTGGCGCCGGCGCGGCGGGGATCAATGCGACGCCGTCCGAGCCGATGGCGTCGGCGACCCGCGCCCGGCGGGCTCGCAGCTCGCTCGCCTGCGGGCGCACATCGAGGCCTGCCACGGTCACGGCGCTCCTCCAGATTCTTCTCAGCGTTTAAAATCTCTTTGGGACTTAGGCGTACTATATGCTCGGTTTGGTTCTCCGCCAAGCCAGGCTCCTGTGATCGATCCCGACTCCCCGTCACCCGCGACTCGACTCTGGTGGCGTGCGCCGGCCGCGCGTTGGTTCGGGGCCACGCCGGTCGGCAACGGCCGTCTGGGGGGGATGGTCTTCGGGCGCATCTACAAGGAGACGTTCCAGATCAACGAGGAGACGCTGTGGACTCGGCTCCCGGATCGCACGAACCCCGATGCGCGCGCGCACCTCGACGAGGTGCGGTCGCTGCTTCTTGCCGGGCGGACCGAAGAGGCGCATACGCTCGCCGAGCTCTCGTTGTTCGGAATACCGAACAACCAGTCCGCGTACCAGCAGCTCGCGAACGTCACGTTGCTGTTCGGGGGACAGCACGAGGAGCACACCGAGGACTACCGGCGTGAGCTCGACATGGAGACGGGCATGGTGACCGTCTCCTACACGCTGAAGGGGCGCCCGGTCCGGCGGCAGTTCTTCGCCAGCGTTCCGGACGACGTGCTCGTGATGCACATCGAAGGCGTCGGTAGCGGGGAGCTCGAGCTCGGAGCGCACATGCATCGCAAGTTCGACGGCCGCGCCGACTCGGATCAGAACGGTGACCTCGTTCTCCGAGGACGGTGCGGCGCCCGAGGGTCGTCGTTCGAGGCGCGGCTCCGGATCGTGTCGGACGGGGGCTCGCTCGAAAGCATCGGAGACCATGTGCGCCTCTCCGGCGCGGATGCCGCAACGCTGGTGATCGCGGCTGCCTCCGATTTCCGGCACGAGGACTACGCAGCGGAAGCCGCCCGTGTCGTCGACGCCGCAGCTGCCCGCCCGTACAGCGAGCTTCGCGAACGCCATAGCGACGACCATCGCCGCGCATTCGGCGGTTTCCGGATCGAGCTGGGGGGCGACGCAGCACTCGCCGACCTCCCGACCGACGAGCGCCTCGAGCGCTTGCGAGGGGGAGCCGACGACCCCGGATTGACCGCTCAGTACTGCCAGTTCGGGCGTTACCTCCTGCTCGGCAGCAGCCGACCCGGGACGTTGCCGGCGAATCTCCAGGGCATCTGGAACGAGAGCTTCATGCCGGCCTGGGACAGCAAGTTCACCATCAACATCAACACCCAGATGAACTACTGGCCCGCGGAGCCCGCCGGCCTGCCGGCACTGCAGTTCCCGCTCTTCGATCTCATCGACCGGCTCCGCGCGACCGGTGCCGATACGGCCCGGGCCCATTACGGGTGCCGCGGGTTCGTCGCACACCACAACACCGACCTGTGGGCCGACACCGTGCCACTCGACAATGTCTTCTGCGGGTTGTGGCCCGCCGGGGGTGCCTGGCTCGCCTACCACCTCTGGGAGCACTACGCGTTCGCGCCCGAGGAGACGTTCTTGCGCGACCGCGTCTACCCGGCGATGCGGGAGGCCGCAGAGTTCTGCCTCGACTATCTGACCCCTCACCCGAAGACCGGGGAGCTTCTCTTCGGACCGTCACTCAGCCCGGAGAACCAGTACTACGACGCCGAGGGCCTCCGGTCGGGTCTCTGCATGGCGCCCACGAGCGACACGCAGATCGTCGACGGGCTCTTTCGACGTGTGATCGAGGCGAGCGAGCTTCTGGGCATCGACGACGGTTTTGCCGGTGAGCTGCGAGCGGCGCGCGACCTGCTGCCGCCGATGCGAATCGGACGCCACGGGCAGCTGCAGGAATGGCTCGAGGACTACGAGGAATGGGAGCCCGGGCACAGACACCTTTCGCATCTGTTCGCCGTCTACCCCGATCACGAGATCACGCCCCGATCGCGGCCTCAGCTCGCCACGGCCGCGCGAGCATCGCTTGAACGGCGTCTCGCAAACGGTGGCGGCGGCACGGGGTGGAGCCGCGCGTGGGTCGTGCTGATCTGGGCCCGCTTCCACGAGGCCGCGCTCGCGCACGAGCACCTGTTGGAGCTCCTTCGCTCGAGCACGGTCGAGAACCTCTTCGACACACACCCGCCGCAGGGAACCAACCCGCTGACCGTCTTCCAGATCGACGGGAACCTCGGCGGCGTAGCGGCGGTCTGCGAGATGCTGCTGCAGTCGCACGACGGGCTCGAACTCTTGCCGGCGCTACCCGACGCCTGGCCGGACGGTGCGGTTCGGGGGCTGCGGGCGCGCGGCGGCTTCGAGGTGTCCCTGACCTGGGCCGCCGGCCGCTTGACGGAGGGGGCGATCACCTCGACCCACGGCCTCCCCTGCTTCGTTCGCGGTGACGTGTCGGTGTCG
>JALYLO010000298.1 GCA_030774175.1 Actinomycetota bacterium | reverse complement strand
CTGAAGGGCCTCGCTGCGTCCGGCACGTTCGGCGGCAAGCTCTACGGCGTGCCCTACTACGCCGGCTCGCGTGTCGTGACCTACCGCACCGATCTCTTCAAGAAGGCGGGCATCACGAGGCTGCCGGCGACGACGGCCGAGTACATCGCCGACGCGAAGAAGCTGCTCGCGAAGAACTCGCAGAAGGGCTTCTCGCCCGTCTACATCGCGGGCGAGGACTGGTACGTCGCACTGGGCTTCGTCTTCGACTACGGCGGCGGCATCGCCACGCAGGTGAGCGGCAAGTGGAAGGGCCTGCTCGCCTCGCCGAAGTCGATCGCCGGCCTGACCGCGTTCAAGAAGTTCTATCTCGCGACCTCGCGGGCGAGCAAGACGGTCGACGAGACGCACCCGAACCCGTACGACGTCTACGCACAGAACGGGGCCGCGTCGATGATCGGTCCGAGCTGGTTCACCTGCTGCGTGGGGAAGAAGTATGCGGCTTCGACTGCACAGTTCGTGATGCCGGGCCACGTCAAGGGCCAGCCTCTCCCCGGCTTCCAGGGCGGCTCGGATCTCGCCGTGCCGGTCACGAGCTCCTCGAAGGCGCTCGCATCCGACTGGATCAAGGACTTCACCAGCACGGGCTCGGAGAAGGCTCTGCAGGCGAAGGGGAACATCCCCAACGCCACGAACCTGCTCGGCTCGAGCGTCAACGAGCGGGCCGCGGCCCGCAGCTGGTTCGTCCCGACGGCGAAGCACTGGGTCGACGTCGAGAACGGCAACATCCTGCGCAACATGCTCGCGCAGATCCTCACCGGCAAGCTGTCGATCCAGCAGGCAGCGTCGTCGGCCGGCGACAACATCGCATTGGTGCTGAACCAGTCCTAACCGGTGCACGAGAACCACCCCATCGCTGCCGCCGGGACGCTCTTGGGTACGTCCCGGCGGCCGCGGTCGTGGGGCCGCACGCTGCAGGCGGCGATCCCCTACGGGCTGATCCTGCCGGTGCTCGTGGTGATCGGGGCGATCCTCGGCTATCCGCTCTACTGGCTCGTCAAGCTTTCGACCGAGCGCTACGGCCTCTTCGAGCTGATCCGGCACGCGGGAACGTCGGTCGGCTTCCACAACTACGGCTCCGTCCTGCACGATCGGGTCTTCTGGGAGACGCTCCTTCGCACCGTGGTCTTCACGGCGGTCAACGTCTTGCTGACGATGGTGCTCGGGACGCTGCTCGCACTCCTCCTCGCCCGGGTGAGCTCCGTCGTGCGGGTGCTCCTCAGCTCCGGGCTCGTCCTCGTCTGGTCGATGCCGGTCGTCGTCGCCGTTCAGGTCTGGTACTGGATGACCAACTTCCAGAACGGGGTCGTCAACTACGTCCTGACGACGCTTCACGTCGGCGACTTCGTCCAGCACGACTGGTACGCGACGACTTTCTCCCAGCTCAGCCTCGTCACGCTGCTGATCGTCTGGGGTGCGCTGCCGTTCGTGGTGATCACGCTCTACGCCGGGCTCGCGCAGGTGCCGCACGACCTGGTCGAGGCGGCCGAGGTCGACGGAGCCCGGTCGTGGCGCGTCTTCTTCGACATCACGCTGCCGATCCTGCGGCCGATCCTGCTCATCCTCACGAGCCTCTCGATCATCTGGGACTTCGGCGTTTTCACGCAGCCGTACCTCCTGATCGGCCAGTCGAAGATCACGACGGGCAACTACCTGATGAGCGTCTACCTGTTCGAGGAGGGCTATTTCAAGAGCGACTTCGGGCGCGGCGCGGCGATCTCGATCCTGATGCTGCTGATCGTCGCTGTCCTGAGCGTCGCGTACGTGCGCAAGATGGTGCGGATCGGCGAGGCGCAGTGAGCTCGTCCCAGCCGCGCCCGGCAAGGCGTCGCAGAGGGCGCCGCGCGCGTCAGGCCGGCTGGAACATCCTCGGCCTCGCCGTCTTCGCGGTGATGGTCTTCCCGGTCTTCTGGATGATCTCGACGGCGTTCAAGTCGAACGACCAGATCGTCAGCCTGACGCCGACCTGGTTCCCGCTCCACCCGACGCTTCGGCACTTCCGGGATGCGATCGACCGTCCGTTCTTCTGGGCCGACGTGAAGAACAGCCTGATCGTCGTCGGCGTCACGGTCGCAATCTCGATCGTGCTCGCGTTCCTCGCGGCAATTGCTCTCGCGCGCTACCGCTTCGGCGGCCGGAAGCTCTTCGTCGTGCTCGTGATCGGCATCCAGATGCTGCCGCAGGCGGGGCTGATCATTCCGCTCTACGTCGTGCTCGCGCGCTACCACCAGGTGAACGCCCTGACCGGTCTGATCGTCACCTACATGACGTTCGTGCTGCCGTTCTGCGTCTGGACGCTACGCGGCTTCCTGATCGGAATTCCGAAGGAGCTCGAGGAAGCGGCGATGGTGGACGGCTCGACCCGCCTCGGCGTCTTCCTGAAGATCCTGCTGCCGCTGATGGGCCCCGGCCTCGTGGCGACCTCGGTGTTCGCCTTCATCACGACCTGGAACGAGTACATCTTCGCCCGCGTGCTGCTGAACGACCAGTCGAAGCAGACGATCACGGTCTGGCTCTCGTACTTTCTCGGCAGTAGCCGCCACACGGACTGGGGCGCGCTGATGGCGGCATCGACGGTCACGGCGATCCCGGTCGTCGTCTTCTTCCTGCTCGTGCAGCGGCGAATCGCGTTCGGCCTGACGTCGGGGGCGGTGCGCGGGTGAGCCGCGAGCTCCGACAGCTCGCCGCCGCCTGCATCTTCCCGAGCTTCCCGGGCGCGAAGCCACCCGACTGGGCCCGGCGGTTCCTGGCCGGCGGCGGTGGCGGCATCGTGCTGTTCGCCTACAACGTGCCGTCCCTCGACGCGCTCGCCGGCCTCGCGGCGGCACTGCGCGCGGAGCGCGACGACGTCCTGCTCGGGATCGACGAGGAGGGCGGCGACGTCACGCGCCTCGAATGGCGAGCAGGAAGCTCGTACGCCGCCGGCGCCGCGCTGGGTGCGGCCGACGATGTCGCGCTCACCGAGGCGGTCGCCGCGTCGATCGCGGGCGAGCTCGCGGCGGTAAGCGTCAACTGGAACCTCGCTCCCGTCGCGGACGTGAACGTCCCTGGGAACCCCGTGATCGGAACGCGTTCGTACGGCTCCGATCCGCAGCTCGTCGCGCGCCATGTTGCGGCCTTCGTCCGCGGGACGCAGAGCAGGAACGTCGCGGCCTGCGCGAAGCACTTCCCCGGTCACGGCTCGACCGAGCAGGACTCGCACCTCGAGCTGCCGGTCGTCGCGGGCGAGGTCGAGGCCGGGCTCGAGCCCTTCCGAGCCGCGATCGCCGCCGGCGTCCGCACGATCATGACGGCGCACGTTCGCGTGCCCGCGCTCGACGACGCGCCGGCAACCCTCAGCAGCGCGATCATCCAGGAGCTGTTGCGCGGTGAGCTCGGCTACGACGGCGTCGTGCTGGCCGATGCGCTGGAGATGAAAGCGGTCAGCGCCACCGTCGGCATCGAGGAGTCCGCCGTGCGGGCGCTCTCCGCCGGCGTCGACGCGCTGTGCGTGGGCCACGACCTCGGCGAGGGCGCTGTGGAGCAGATTCGCGCCGCGCTCGTCGCACGGGTGCCCGA
>JALYLO010000297.1 GCA_030774175.1 Actinomycetota bacterium | reverse complement strand
GATGTGACGCAGCGTAAGCGCAAGGAGGAGCGCTTGCGCACGAGCCTCGGGCGGCTGCACGCGCTCGTCCAGACGCAGCAGGAGATCTCCGCGCTCGAGCTCGATCCTCTCTCCGTCACGCGGACGATCGTCGAGCGCGCTCAACGCCTGGCCGGCGCCGACGGCGCGTCCGTGCAGTGGTTCGACGGGTATGCCTCGGTCTTCCACGTCGGCTCGGGCCTTGCCGAGGCGCACGTCGGGCTTCGGCTCGACCGGGCGACAAGCCTTGCCGGTCACGCCGCGATCCAAGGTGAGGCGGTCTACGCAGCCGACACCAAGACCGACGCGCGGGTCGACGCCGCGGCCTGTCGCGTCCTCGGCGCACGTTCCCTGATCTGCGCGCCCCTCTACCGAAACGGCGCCGTTGAAGGCGTGCTCTCGATCCTCGGGCGCGAGCCGAATGCCTTTGACGAGCTCGATCTCGAGACGACGCGCCTGATGGCGGAGTTCGTCAGCACGGTGATGCGGAACTCGACTGAGCTCGAGACCCGCCGCACCCTCCTCGAGGAGCTGCGCACGCAGGGTCAGGTCGTCGAGCACATGCAGACCGCGCTGTGGGTCTGGGCCCTCGAGGACAACGGCGACTTCCGGCTCGAGCACGCAAACGCGGCCAGCGAAGCGGCGACGGGCATCGCGCCGGAAAAGATCCTCGGCTGCACGATCCGCCAGGTGCTCCCGGCACTCCCCGAAGAGGCGATCGAACGGTTCCGCACCGTGCTCGAGAACAACATGCCCTATGACGGCGGCGAGATCGAGTACGGCGACGAGCGCATCGCGCCGGGCGTGTTCTCGGTCAAGGCGTTCCCGCTCTCGGGCCGACGCATCGCAGTCACCTTCGAGAACGTCACGGAAGGAGTTCGGGCCCGTCGCGCGCTCCAGGAGAGCGAGGCGCGGTTCCGGGGCGCGTTCGACTCCGCCTCGGTCGGCATGGCGCTCGCGACAATGGACGGCGCATTCGTGCAGGTGAACGACCGCCTCGCTCAGATGCTCGGGTACACCGTCCAGGAGCTGAAGCACCTCGGCATCCGCGGGATCACCCACCCCGACGATGCCTCCGTCCACGTGGAGCACTCACAGAAGCTGCGCCGCGGCGAGATCGACTCGTACCAGCAGGAGAAGCGCTATCTGCACAAGGACGGCTCGATCGTCTGGGCAGAAGTGTCCGTGTCGCTGATCCGAGCCCACGGCACGGAGCCGACGCACGTGTTCGCGCACGTCCAGGACATCACGGAGCGCAGGGAGTCGGCCCTGCTCTTCTCGGCGATCTTCGAAGACTCGGTCGTGCCGAAGATGATTACCGACGACACGCGACGGCTCGTCGACGTGAACGAGGCGGCGGCCGAACTGCTCGGCGTCTCGCGCGAGGAGGCGCTCGGGCTGCGCCTCGACGAGCTGATGCCTGCCGAGCCGGTCGCCCGCGTGTGGCCGCGCTTCCTGGACCAGGGGACGATGTCCGCCGAGGTGACGCTCAACCGGCCGGACGGTGGGCAGCGCCGAATCGAGTTCGTCGCAACCGCGGACGTGCGACCGGGACGGCACATCTCGGTCGTCCGCGACCTCACTCACCAGAAGGGCCTCGAGGAGCAGCTTCGCCAGGCGCAGAAGATGGAGGCCGTCGGGCGGCTTGCGGGCGGGATCGCCCACGACTTCAACAACCTGCTGACCGCGATCTCCGGCTACAGCGAGTTCCTGATCGCCGGCCTCGACGACGAACGGCAGCGCCGGCATGCCGAGGAGATCCGCAAGGCCGCCGCGCGCGCTGCCGCGCTGACCGGGCAACTGCTTGCGTTCAGCCGCCAACAGGTGCTGCAGCCGCTCGTGCTCGACCTGAACGCGGTCGTGTCCGACATGGACATGATGCTGCGCCGCCTGATCGGCGAAGACGTGGAGCTCGTTGCGCTCCTGCAGCCCGAACTCGGCGCCGTGCTTGCCGACCCGACGCAGATCGAGCAGGTGATCGTGAACCTCGCGGTCAACGCACGTGACGCGATGCCGCACGGCGGGTCAGTGACCATCGAGACGGCGAACGTCGCGACGGAGGAGGGGCCTGGGGTCGAGCTGCGCCTGACGGACACGGGCGTCGGCATGACCGACGCGGAGCGGGAACAGCTCTTCGATCCCTTCTTCACGACCAAGCAGGGCGGGACGGGCCTAGGCCTCGCGACCGTCTACGGGATCGTCGAGCAGAGCGGCGGGACGATCGAGGTCGACTCCGCCCCCGGCCTGGGCTCCTCGTTTCGTATCTGCCTGCCGCGGGCGAGCACGCCGGCGGAGACGCCTGCCCCCGCGCGCCTGCCCGACGCCCCCGAGCGCGGCAGCGAGACGATCCTGCTCGTCGAGGACGAGATGGTCGTGCGCCGGCTCGTGGCGGAGATCCTCGAGACGACCGGTTATACCGTCCTCCAGGCCGGTGACGGCCCGTCGGGGCTCGAGCTGCTGCGCCGGCACAGCGATCCGATCGACCTGTTGCTCACCGACGTCGTGATGCCGGGAATGAGCGGCCCGGAGGTCGCGCAGGCGGTCACATCGATGCGGCCCGGCACGCACGTGCTCTACATGTCGGGGTACACCGACTCGGCGATCGACCGCCACGGCGTCCTCGAGCCCGGCATCGCGTTCCTCCAGAAGCCCTTCAGCGCCGACGACCTGACCGGCCGCGTGCGCTCGCTGCTCGACAGCTGAGCGAACCCTGGTTCGCCGGCCGCGCCGGTCCTTTCGCGATCTTCCGGCGAGGAGACGACCCGTGTCACGAAGCTCACGCTCCGGACCAGCCCTCCCGCGACACGTCTGGTGGCAGCCACCGTCGCGGACCGTCCACAGATGGGACACGTCTGGTGGCCGGATCGAGGGGTCGGCGGGGAAGAATCACTGTCCCCGGCGGACAAAAGCTGTGGAGGGATCACATCGCGTGGGACATGTCTCGTGCGATGTCACGAAGTCGTGGCTCGACGATGCCGGCCCGGGCGCTCGCCGCTGTAGGGACTCGGCGACGGTGACACTCTGCTCACCGCAGGTGTCACTGCTTCTCTCCGTCCACGGTGACATTTCAGAACCCTTGCTCTTGGGCATTGCGGTATGTGATGTAGCTGCTGAGTTCTGATCCTGGTGGCGGCGCCCACCAGTCGAATTCGGCGGCGACCCCAGCCCATCAAGTCTTAGGCCGCGTTTTCGGCACCTTCATCTCCGCCAGGTCGTCAAGCACCAAGGCCCGGACTGGCTTCCGGCGGGCTTCGTCGACCGCAGCCCTCTGTGACTCCTCCTTCAGGCGGTCGATCAGGTCGTCACGCTCCTCGTCTAGTGCTTCCAGGAGACGCACTTCGTCGACCAGCCGTGCGGGCGGCGTTCGTGGGGCGACGGCCGACACCATGAGGTGTCCGCCGTGATCACTGTTCCCGACAGAGGGTTTTTGTCAGAGATCTAGGTCTGGCCCTGAAGCTCGAAGGTCCTGACCTCCCGCCATATCCGACCATCGAAAGGCCGTGACGGCAACTCGGTCGCAGCGCAAGGCGAGGAATCTCGACTGGGTAGGTGACCGTGACGTGCGCCGCGATCTGCGAGGCCATCACCGGATCCCACCGCCTGCGCAGCTCCTCGATTCCCGCGGCAGCTTCCGGATCCCAAAACAACGTCACATGCGCGTCCCGCACTCAGAAACCGTACCCCGTCACTTCCGAGTCGAGCAGCCCTCGCCTGGGCCAGTGTGCGGCAATGTCACTCGAGCAACAGTCTGAGACGTCTTTCCGTCAGTCACCCCATTGCGAGATCGACCACCCCCGCACGTCCTGGTACATCCCTTCGCACCACAGCCCAAAGAAGACGACGACCCAGAACGGGATGACCAGCCTCGGCGTCATCGCGTAGGTGACCGAGAAATACGCGTGCAACGAACTGAAAGACCCCCAGGCGAGGAAGGCCGCCACCGGGACCCCGAGGAGCGCGGAGAAAAAGGCGTGTCCAAACGCTCTCGACGGGTACATCCGCGCCGCCTCGAAGATCGATGGCGGGTCGTCTTGTCGGGCCTACGGTGAACGTTCGCCATTGGGCCACGGGGCGGCGCTTCACGGTCACTCGCTCAGAAAGAGTCCCCGGCGCTTCCGCACAGCCACACGTCCGTCCACGACCTGATGCTACGCCGGGACGAGCGACTTTCCAGCCTCCACACCGAAAGAGCAGTCGCCTGCGCCAGTTCGGGAATGTCACCTGACGACCTCCCACAAGTCGGCGGACGTAGCTCAGCTCGTCGAAGGTCGAGACCTGCGCGCTCAGCGCAGAGCTTCCTCGAACCGCGGGTCGTGGCGTACGGCGGTGAAGTCGTCGTCCCTGCGCGCTTGCTCGCGGAACGCCGGGAACAGTTCGACGGACCGCTGGAGGTGGCCGAACGTCTCGTCGCCGGTGTCGCCCGCGAGCGTCGCGAAGCACGCGTAGTTGTAATGGAGGCCCGGGTGGTCCGGCGTGTGCTCGAGGCCACCGCGGACCGCTTCGAGCGCGTCGGCATAGCGCTGCTCGCCGTAGGCGGTCAGCGAGTCTCTGTGGAACGGCCACGCCTCACCCCAGTCGATCGCCTGGTATGCCTCGCCGGGTGTCGCGCCGAGGGCGAGGACGGTTCCATCCCCGGTCGCCTTCCGCCGCGACTCCGGCCGGACGAACACGAGTGTCCCTGCGGGCGCGTCGACCGTCTCGCCGTCGACCTCGAAGGTCGCCTTCCCGTCGAGCACGATGTACAGCTCCTCCTGACCCGACCCGGACTCGTCGTGCTCGTTGATCAGCGTGCCGTCCTCG
>JALYLO010000296.1 GCA_030774175.1 Actinomycetota bacterium | reverse complement strand
GAGAGCGGCGTGTCGATCACGCGCCAGGCGCCGAACTCCTCCTGGAAGCCGAGCGTCACCTTGAACGCGCCGCCGTACACGCCGACGTCTTGGCCGAGCACGAAGACGCGCTTGTCGCGGCGCATCTCCTGCCGGAGACCGTCGCTGATCGCTTGCAGATAGGTCTTTTCGGCCATGTGGACGGTCCTCGCTACTTGTGATGGGGCGTGTCGAGGTCATCCGGCGTCGCGTAGACGCCGTCGAGGAGGGTCACCGGATCCGGTTGCGGCGACTCGTCCGCCCGCTGCAGCGAGTCGTTCATCAGTTTCTTCACGGAACCGGTGATGTCGTTCTCCTCGTCGTCCGTCATGTCGACGTTGTCGCGCAGCCAGGCGCGGTGGCGCTCGATCGGGTCGCGTTCGGCCCAGCGCTCGAAGAGCTCCTTCGGCACGTAGAACGCGTCGTCGTGGACGGCGTGGCCCTCCATCCGCAGGGTCTGGCACTCGATCAGCGTCGGGCCGCCGCCCCCGCGCGCCTTCTCGACCGCAGCCTTCGTCTCGCGATAGACCGCGAGGACGTCCGTGCCGTCGACGACGACGCCGTCGAAGCCGTAGGCCTGGGCGCGGTCGGCGAGATGGTCGACCGCGTACTCGAGGTGGGTGGGCGTCGAGTAGGCCCACTGGTTGTTGTCGCAGATGAAGACGACCGGGAGCTTGCGCACGCCGGCAAAGTTCATCCCTTCGTGCGCGTCGCCACGGGCCATCGCGCCTTCGCCCGACCAGGCGATCGCGACGCGGCTCTCCTCCCGGATGCGGAACGCGAGCGCGCAGCCGACGGCGACCGGCAGCATCGCCGGCAGGTGGCTGACCATGGCAAGCAGCCCGAGACGCTCGTCCGCCATGTGCACGTTGCCGTCCTTGCCCTTCGACGGCCCGTCGGCGCGCCCCATGTACTGCGCGAAGATGCGCCAGGGCTCGACACCGCGCGTGATATGGACGCCCATGTCGCGATGCAGTGGGGTGCCGACATCGTCTGGGCCCATCGCGGTCGCGACGCCGACCGAGGCCGCCTCGTTCCCACGGCCCGTGTAGAAGGAGCCGGGAATCTTTCCCTGCCGGTAGAGGATGTGCCCGCGCTCTTCGACGCCGCGCGTGATCAGCATGTTGCGATAGATCTGGAGCAGGTCCTCGCGGTCGAGGCCTTGTTCCTTCACCTCCTGGAGCGAGCCGCTCGGCTCGGCTACGCGCGCGATCGCCACTGCACCGTCCTCGAGATCGAAAGAGTGGGAAGAGCCGGCCCAATCGTAACGACGACGGTAGTCTCGCAGGATGGGGAAGGCAGCAGACTGGCTTCGTGAGGAGCGCCGCAACGTGCTCGGGCACTGGAGCGCGTTCTGCCTCCAGTGCGGCGCGGCCCGCCGCTGGTTCGAGGACTCCGAGGCCGAGCTCTCGTCCGAGTGCCCAACCTGCGGCGGGAAGATGCTCCACCGCTGCCCCGTCTGCCAGGCGCCGTTCTCGTCGACCTTCGCGATCCAGTGCGAGGAGTGCGGGACCGGGCTGCGCGAGCCCGAGCTGCTGGGGATGCGGATCCGCAAGGCGGGCAAGTAAGTCAATGGGGCCGTTCGACTACGACCGCTACCTGGTCGACCAGCTCGTCCGCCCGATCGTCAACCTCTACCGAGTGACGCCGCTCGCTGCGGGCGAGACGCCGGCAGGCGGCCCGATCGCATTCGTGCGCCAGAAGAAGATGGCGATCAAGGAGAACATCAAGTTCTTCGCCGACGACGGCGAGACGCAGGAGCTCTTCCACATCCAGGCGCGCACGTGGCTCGACACCGGCGGGTCGAAATACGACGTCGTCGACGCGCAGGAGGGAACGATCGGCCTGCTCGAGCACCTGTTCAAGCAGTCGCTCCTCCGCTCGACGTGGCGGCTCTCGAACGCGGCGGGCGAGGAGGTCGCCGTCGCGCGCGAGCGTTCGCAGGTGATGGCCATCCTGCGGCGTGCGGTCGACTTCGTTCCCGACTACGGCGGCCTGATCCCGATCCCCTACAACTTCGACATCCTTGCCGGCGAGCAGGCGATCGGGCGCATGGACCGCAAGTTCAAGCTGCGCGACCAATACGTGCTCGACCTCTCGGGCGATCACGAGCGCAAGCTCGACCGACGTCTGGCGATCGCGCTCGCGATCGGCCTCGACACGCTCCAGAACCGTTAGCCGGATTCAGGACGTGAGAGCTGGGGCAGTCGTTTGCGGGCAAGACCTTCGTGCGAGCAGACTTTCGAAATGAGTGACGTGCCTCTGCCGACGCTGGTCGTCGTCAGCGGTCCTCCGGGCTCGGGAAAGACGACGCTTGCTCACGCAATTGCGCAGGCACTTCCGTGCCCGGCCGTCTGCAGAGACGAGATCAAGGAAGGCATGGCC
>JALYLO010000295.1 GCA_030774175.1 Actinomycetota bacterium | reverse complement strand
GTTGTGGTCTTGCCGCAGCCGCTGGGGCCGAGCAGCGAGAAGAACTCTCCCTCGAGGATCGAAAGCGACACGTCGCGAACCGCGGCTGCCTTCCCGAAGCGCTTGCCGACTCCCTCCAGCGCGATCGCGACGCTTCTGTCGGGCATGCGAGCGGAGTCTAATCCGGCGTCGGGTGCGGGAGAGTGGCTATCGCGTCCCGATCTGCATGCGCAGAATCCGCGGGATGGCCGCCCCGGCGCGCATGGCGAGGCGGGGCCGCCGGCCCTCCTCATCCGCCTGCTCGCAGGCGATGATCGCCGCGCGCACGAGCCCACCTCCCAGGCGTTTCAACGGCTCGGGCGGAAGCACCGGAACGTGACGTGTCGCGAGCGGAAGCTGCGTCCATTCGTCGTTCAGGCCGAACGCCAGCGAGGCCAGAATCTGACCTCCCAGCCAGCTCGGACCGACGCCGTGACCCGAGTAGCCGAGTCCGTAGTGGATGCCGGTGTGGGGAACCGTTCCGAAGAACGGCAGGTGGTCGGCAGCCACGTCGATCGGGCCACCCCATGCACGTTCCACGGTTGCGGACGCGAGGCCGGGAAGCAGCCGCCGCAGGCCGCGCTCAGCGCGCCCCGCCGAGGCGGAATCGTCCGTGAAACGGCCGTCGATCCGGCCGCCGAATCCGATCGGGCCGGTTCCGCTGCCCATCAGCACGCGTCCATCGTTCGTCGTTCGGAAGTAGTGGAGGAACATCCGTCCGTCGACCACCGCTTCGCCGCCCGTCCAGCCGATCTCGCGGAGTAGCTCCGGCGCCGGTTCGGTGAGCACCACGTATGAGCCGAAGTTCGTCACGTGACGGCGGACAGGGCGCCAGCCCGAAGCCGCTGCGTTGGTGGCCACGACGATCGCGCCCGCGCGCACTCTTCCGGCCGGCGTCGCCACTACCCCGTCCGCGATCTCGATCGCGGGGGTTCCCTCGTGCAGGTCGACTCCAGCGCCGAGCACCTCACGGCGCAGTGCACGTACGAGCCGTGCCGGCTGAACGGTCGCGCACTCCCGGAAGAACACGCCCCGGCGGAACACCGGCGATGCAATTCGCGCCGCAAGCTGCTTCTCGTCGAGCGCGACTGCTTCTGCCGGTGCGCCCAGCGCCTCGGCTGCGCGAACGGCCGAGTCGATTGCACGGTCCTGCGACCGAGTGGTCGACACCATCAGCATCCCTCCCTCGCGCAACCAGATCTCGGAGCCAAAGGGCCGAACAGCCGGGATGATTCCCTCACCCGCACGCGCCAGCTCCGCGGCATCGGTATCGCCAAGCGTCGTTCGCAGGCCTGCGCTGCTTGCCCAGTAGCCGTGCAGGAATCCCCCGTTTCGACCACTCGGGCCTGCACCGCAGCGGTCAGCCTCGAGTATGACGACCCGCGCTGACGGCTCGCGCGCACGAAGCGCGAGCGCGGTCCAGAGCCCGGTGAACCCTCCGCCTATGACGCAGATGTCGACCTTGATGTCGTCGTCGAGCGCCGGCGCCCGCGAATCCGCGCCGTTTCGCTCAGCCTCGACCCACCACCACGGGGGAAGCGTGGGCTGGACGGTCGGGAGCGAACGACGCACGACGTCGGAGCCTCGCGCATCTGACCGGTCGGCGCTGCGAGACAAGGAAACGCATCATCGCAGCTCGGCCTGGTCGGGGACGAAACCGGAGTCCAGCGTTTCCGCGGTGAGCGAACGTCCGCCGGCGACTGGCAGCGGGCACGGCTCGTTGTTATCCGGCCGTTCGCAGGGTCCTGGTCTTCGCTGATCCGATCGATGCCAGGTCCGACGCAGGCTGCGGGCGTCCGAGGTGGTACCCCTGGAGCGTGTCGCAGCCGAGCGCCGTCAGACGGCGCGCGGCCTCCTCGGTCTCTACGCCCTCGGCGACGACATCGACGCCGAGGTTGTGTCCGAGGTCGATGGTCGCGCGGACGATCACGGCGTCGTCGGCGTTCTCGAACATGGTGAGGACGAACGACCTGTCGATCTTGAGCACGTCGATCGGGAGCCGCTTCAGGTAGCCGAGGGATGAGTTGCCGCTGCCGAAGTCGTCGATCGCGAGCCGGACGCCGAGCTCGTTGAGCCGGTTCAGAACGGCACGGGCCCGCGCCGGGTCCGTGAAGATCGTCGTCTCGGTGATCTCGAGCTCGAGCCGGCCCGGAGGTACGCTCCACTTCGCGAGCAACTTCCCGACCTCGTCCGGAAAGCGCAGATCGACGAGATCACGGCCGGTGATGTTGACCGCGACGCCGAGCACCCTGCCCTCCTTGCGCCACGCGTTGCACTGACCGAGCGCGGCGTCGAGCACGTAGCGGGTAAGCGCCCGGATGAGCCCGCTTCGCTCGGCGAGCGGTACGAACTCGTCGGGACCGAGCAGGCCGTGCTCCGGATGCTGCCAGCGCACCAGCGCCTCGACAGTGTGCACCTCGCCTGTCCGAGTATCGGTCTGAGGCTGGTAGTGAACGACGAGCTCGTCGCGCTGAAGTGCGCGCCGCAACTCGGCAACTCGCGTGAGACGTTCGAGCGAGTTGTGGTCGTAGTCGGCGGAGTAGACGGTCGGAGTGTGGCTCTCCTTGGCCACGTACATCGAGACGTCGGCGTGGCGGATCAGCGTGGCGACGTCGTCTCCGTGGTCGGGGAAGATCGCGATTCCGACGCTGGCTTCGACCTCGATCGCGAGTCCCGCGACGATGATGGGCTCGGCCAGCTCCTTCTGGAGCTTCTCGGCCAGTAGCACCGCGGTTCGGGCCTCGCAGGCGTCCGGTGTGAGGACGCCGAACTCGTCGCCTCCCAACCGCGAGACCGTGTCGCTTTCGCGCAGCGCCCGGCGCAAGCGCCCTGCGACTTCGGCGAGAAGAGTGTCGCCGCTCTGGTGGCCGAGCGTGTCGTTGACCTCCTTGAAGCGGTCGAGATCGATGAGCATCACCGCGAATCCCGAGCCGTCCCGCCTCGCGCTTTTCAGCGCCTGCTCGACCCTGTCGTGGAAGAGCGTTCTGTTGGGCAGGTCGGTCAGGTCGTCGTGAAGCGACTGGTGCTTGACCTTCTCCATTTGCTGACGAAGACGCGTCTGGCTCTCCAGCAGTGATTTCTCGTTGCGCTTGCGCTCGCTGATGTCGATCATGTAGCCCTGCGCGTAGAGCGACTGCCCGACCTCGTCGCGTACGACCACGGCCGCGTCGTGGACCCAGACGACGCTCCCGTCGCGCGCGATGAGGCGGTATTCGTACTCGGACTGCTGACCGGTGGCATGCATCTCGGCAAAGCCGCCCAGGACACGATCGCGATCGTCGGGATGCAGCACCTTCCCGAAAAAGCCGTTGTCGGCCACCCACTCCGCGGCGGTGTACCCAACGAGGTCTGCGATCTGCGGGCTGATGTATGTTGCGCTCTCACCGTTCAGGTCCTCCACGTAGCTGGCGAGGGGGAGCTGCTCGACGAGCACGCGATAGCGCTTCTCCGCGCCGCGGAGGCGCTCGTCGGCCTGCTTGGCCTCGGTGACGTCCTGCCCGACGCCGATCATCTGGGTCACCCGTCCGCTCTGGTTCCGCAGCACCTCAGCCGTGGCCTTCAGCCATCGGATCTGTCCCTCGGCGGTGACGGTGCGAAACTCGATCTCGAAGCTGGCGTCCTGCGCCGTCGTCTCGGCGAACGCATTCCGAACGCACTCGCGGTCGTCCGGATGGACGAGATCGACGAATGACTCGAATGTTCCGCCGAAGGCGCCCGACGCAAGTCCGAAGGCTGCCTCGAGCTCAGGCGACCAGCGGGTAACGTCGGTCTCGGCGTTCCACTCCCACGTGCCCATGCGAGCTTGGCCGAGGGCGAGTTCGAGCTGTCTCTCGCGCGTGTGCAGTCGGGAGCTCTCGCGCGTGCTTCGCCGGGTCAGCCGGCTCATGGAGGGCACGGGACGGCGATCACGTTACCTCGCCTCGCGCCTGTCGACTCTACGAACATCGGGCCTCAGGACCGGCCACGAGTGGTTTGCAACGTGAGCCGCATACACCCGCTATCGACCGAACCCGGTAGCTCCTTTAGAACTGCTCTCACAAATGAGTTCCTGAGCCGCCAACTCGATCTCCTTGCAAAGGCCCCGCAGCTCGGGGCTTTCTCGTGCAGATCGACGTGCTCCGCGTCGATTGTGGGGTGGGGTGGAGGACGTGACACGCGCCGGCCCTTATCGCGTTTTTTGGTCCCTGCCAAGCAGCGCGGCCGTCGCGGCGTCGCAGCCGGTGCGGAGCGAGACGGCGAGATCCACTCCACGCGAAAGGGAAAGGAGGAACCCGCCGGCGAACGCGTCACCCGCGCCGAGTGTGTCGGCCCGATCGACAGGTTGCACCTCCGCCCGCACGATCTCTCCGCCGATCGCGGCGAGGGCGCCGGCGCGGCCAAGCTTGACGCAGACGACGCGATACCGCCGTGCGAGCGTCAGCGCAGCCTCATCCACCTCGAGCCCGGTCAGCGTCCACGCCTCCTCGGCGTTCGCCAGCAGGACGCCGGCCGCCGCCGTCGCTTCCAGGAAGCGATCGACGCCGAATGCCGCGACGAGGCGCGCCGACGCTGCGTCGATGGCGAGGCAGTCCGTTCGCGCGCGCTCGAGCGCCGCCCGCGCAGCGGCCTCCGGCCCCGGCTGAAGGAGCGAGTAGCCCGAGACGAGGACGGCACGCGCCTCGAGGGTCGCCGGCAGATCGTGCGGCGCAAGCCGGAGACTGGCGCCGGGATCGGCTACGACCGACGTGCCGCCTACCACGACGACGCAGCCCGTGCGCGCCTCGACGTCGCGCGCGAGCAACGGCTCGACGCCGGCCGCCGCGAGCGCGTCCGCCACCAACCGGCCGGCGGCGTCCGCGCCGACACGACCGATGAC
>JALYLO010000294.1 GCA_030774175.1 Actinomycetota bacterium | reverse complement strand
CCACCTCGGAGACGAGGCCCCAGTCGCGCGCCTCCGCCGCGCTCAGGCGCCGGCCGGTCGTCAGCCACTCGAAGGCGCGGGCCGTCCCGAGCAGGCGGCGGGCCAGCCAGGTGCCGCCGGAGTCGGGGACGAGCCCGATCTTGATGAAGGCGGGGACGAAGCTGGCTGAGTCGGCGGCGATGCGAACGTCGCACGCCAGCGCGAGCGACATCCCGGCGCCTGCTGCGGCGCCGTTGACCGCCGCGATCACGGGCTTCTCCAGCGCACGAATTGCGAGTACGTTGCGGTGGTAGTTCCGGCGCAGGTTGTCCGCCACGTCGCCCGCGCCGCTCGAGAACTCCTGCAGGTCCTGACCCACGCAGAAGCCCCGGCCGGCGCCGATGATCACCACCGCCCGGACGCTCGCGTCCTGCGCGCGCTCGAGAGCGTCGAGGATTCCCCGGTGCATCGAGCCGTTGAGCGCGTTCAGCACGTCGGGGCGGTTCAGTGTGATCGTAAGAACGCTGCCTTCGCGCGTAACGTCGACATCGGCCATGCGGCAACCTTAACCGCGTCCTGCGCCAGGATAGAGTCACGCCGGATGAGCGACCGCTACGCCGCCTTTCCGAGCCTGGAGCTCGACCGGCCCGCGCCCCACGTCCTGCGGTTGACCCTGCGCGCCGCCGGCCGGCTGAACGCCGTCAGCGCGACGATGCACCGTGAGCTCGCCTCCGTCTGGCCGGCGATCGGCGCCGACAACGACACTCGTGCGGTGATCGTCCGCGGAGCCGACGGCGCATTCAGTGCGGGCGGCGACCTCGACCTCGTGCTCGAGATCGCGTCGGACTACGCGAGCCGGGTGCGGGTGTTCCACGAGGCACGCGACCTCGTCTACAACGTCATCAACTGCCCGAAGCCGATCGTCTCCGCGATCACCGGTCCGGCGGTGGGAGCCGGGCTCGCCGTCGGACTGCTCGCAGACATTTCGATCGCGACGCCGAGCGCGCGGATCGTCGACGGCCACACGAAGCTCGGCGTCGCTGCAGGCGACCACGCCGCGATCGTGTGGCCCCTGCTCTGCGGCCTCGCGAAGGCGAAGTACCACCTCCTCCTCTGCGAGCCGCTCGACGGCATCGAAGCCGAGCGGATCGGACTGGTGTCGCTCTGCGTGCCCGAGGACGAGCTCGAGGAGCGCGCCCTCGCGATCGCCACGCGCCTCGCGGAAGGGTCGCAGCCGGCGCTCCGCCACACGAAGCTCGCCCTCAACAACTGGCTCCGAGCGGCCGGGCCCGCCTTCGACGCGTCACTCGCCCTCGAGTTCCTCGACCTGGCGGGCCCCGACGTGCACGAGGGCGTCGCCGCGGTGCGAGAAAAGCGCGCGCCGAGATTTCGTTAGTTCAGGTCGGCGAAGAGAACGGTGAACCTCCCGCCCATCTCCATCGCGTCCTTGCCGGTCGCCATGAACTCGGGTGAGCGGGCAGCGGCCTTGAAAGCGTCCCGGTCGGAAAACTCCCACTCGGCGTAGTAGGCATGCTTGGGCTCGCCCATCGGCGCGCCGAATACCGGGCCGTGGCGGAACGTCGCGCCGGCGACCTGCCTGCAGAGCTCGACGTGCTGCGCATAGCGCTGCGGGTCGGGCTTGGAGTCGTAGAGTACGAACGCTCTGACCATTCCTCCCTTTCGTCGGACCGAAGGAGACTAACCATGCCCGGGAAGATCGTTCACTTCGAGTTGCCCTCGGCGGAAGCGGACCGCGCGAGCGGGTTCTGGAGCGGCCTGTTCGGCTGGCAGATCGCCGGCAGCGCCATGGAGGGCTTCGACTACCGAATGTTCCAGGCTGCGGACGACCAGGGCGGGGCGATCATGCCATCCGAGCAGCCGGGCAGCGGTCCCATCGTTTACTTCGACACCGACGACGTGGATGCGTCGGTCGCAAAGGTGCGCGAGCTCGGCGGCAGCGCCGAGGACAAGCAACCGGTGCCGACGCACGGCTGGTTCGCCGTCTGCAAGGACACGGAGGGCAACAGCTTCTGCCTCTGGCAGAACGACGAGAACGCCGCTTGACGTCGGCTGCGGTCGCACTCGCGATCGTCGCCGGCCTCGCGGGCTCGGTGCAGGTGG
>JALYLO010000293.1 GCA_030774175.1 Actinomycetota bacterium | reverse complement strand
GCCGTGAACAGGCTGGTGCGATCGGTGGTTTCGCGCTCGTCGACCGCGTCTGGGGTGTGGAGTGTGGGCGGGTGCGGTTTGAGGGCGTCTTCGAGTGGCCGCCTGCGGGCGGCTGGTCGGCGCTGATCGATCAAGAAGACCGTCGCTTGCTCAGGTGAGCAGCGGAATCGCCCGCAGTCGCGCGAGCGCTTGCGCGAAGCTGTCGCGCCAGGGCCAGCGGGCCGGCAGGTGCAGCGTCGTAAGACGTGCGCTGCGGGTGATGCGCCCGGGCAGCGTCAGGTAGCGGCGGCGGATTGTCTGTACGACGATCGGGCCGCTCGCCTGGAGGCCGAGGCGGGCGATCCAGCGGGCGAGGTTGTGCGCGAGCGAGCTGACGAGCAACCAGGCGGCGTTGGCGAAGAAGCGGCCGGAGGGGGCGTGGTTGAGTCCGGAGCCCTCCTTGAGATCGCGGATCGCGAGCTCGATCTGCGCGTGGCGGCGGTGATCGCGCTCGACCTGCGCGAGCGGCTCTGCGCGGTCGGTGATGAAGGCGTGGTAGCGCCAGTCGGGGAACAGCTCCGCCTGAGCGCCGACGAGTCGCGTGCGGCGGACGACCAGCCGGCGCCCGGACAGGCTGCCCTCGGCGATCTCGGCGATCCCCTCGGGCGGGTAGTCGTCGAGCGCCTGCCAGCTCTGCCCGGGAATGCGCTCGATCGCCCGGCGGACGCCCTCCTGCTGGGTGACGCCGATCGAGTAGCGCACGCCGTGCTGCTCGAGCGCCGCGATCGTCCTGTTGCTCCAGAAGCCGGAGTCGGCACGGACGAGCAGCGGGCCCGTCGCCCCGAGCCGGCGCACGCGCTGCACGAGCTCGCGCGCGAACCGCTCGGCGCCGCGCTGGCTCTGCGCGGATCCCTTGCGCAGGCGCGCGTGCAGCACCTCGCCGGTGTCGGAGCGGGTAGCCAGGATCGGGTGGTAGCCGCGCCGCTTCGTGTAGCCGAAGCCGGCGCCCTGCTTGGCGCGCCCGGCGACTTCGACGATCGTCGAGTCGAGGTCGATCGTGAGCGGCGCCGAGCCCGGCCCCGCCCCGGCCGCCCAGGCCCGGCCAAGGATCGCCTCGAACGCGCGGTCGAGCTGACGCACGTGCCCGAACGTGAACGAGCGCAGAAACGTGCCCAGCGTCGAGGGCGCCATCACGCGATGTCCAAGCACGCGCTGCGTCTCACCGCTGCGCAACACGTCGGCGTCGTCGATCGAGTCGCCGCCGACCAGCGCCGAAAAGACCAGCGTCAGCAGCTTGCGGCCCGGCCGCGCCGCTCCAGGCCGCTCGCTCAACTCGAGCGTCTCGTCCACGATCTGCTCGATCCCGAGCCGCTCGGCGAGCGTGCTCGCCAGAACGAGGCCCGCGTTCGCGACCGCGCGCTCATCGTCGAAGGCGAGCGCGAGCCGGTCGACGCCAAGCCTGCCACGCCGATCAGGACCTTGCGGAGCCGTCACCATACGGATGACCTCCTGAGTGCAGGACTCGCGGCTGCCCACACAGCCCGTCTTGCCTGCTCAGGAGGTCATTTTCGCCGGCGTCCCGGACGACGCCCAACCCGCAAAACGGTGGATCGAGGCTTAGTACTCGTCATGGCGGCGCAGCGGGAAGTCGGCGTCACGTCCGTCGGGAATCTGGTCGAGCAGTTGGTAGTAGTAGGGAGCGAGCAGGAAGCGGTCGGGCGCGGTGCGCGAATACGTGTGGTAGACGACGCCGTCCTCCAGCGCGAACACATTCCAGCCCGGGGACTCGGCCATCCCGGAAGCCAGATCGGTTCCGACGTTCTCGGCCCAGTCCTCGAGCCAGTCGTCCGCCTCCGCAACCATCTTCGCGAGCTCCCCGGTCGCCATCTGCTTCTGTGTGTACGCGAAATCGAAGTCGAAGTTGAACTCGGTTCCAAACGACGACACCCAGGGGAACTCCCAGCCCATCCGCCGCTTGTAGGCCTGCAGCTTCTCGATCGGCGCACGCGAGATGCAGATCAATGTCACGTCGCGGTTGTTCAAGTGGACGAGAGCCGCGTCGAAGTGATCGGCGAGGCCCGTGCAGCCCGGGCAAGCCGCCGCATACGTCGGACCGAACATCAGGTGGTAGATGAGGAGCTGCGACCGCCCGTCGAACAGCTCTGCTAGCGACTTCTTCCCCTGGTCCGTGTCGAAGGTATATGTCTTCTCGACCGGGACCCAGGGCAGCTCCGTTCGCTGCTTCGCCAACTC
>JALYLO010000292.1 GCA_030774175.1 Actinomycetota bacterium | reverse complement strand
CGACGACAGCGCCGGCGGGTGGGAGCGCGGGCGGTCCCGCCCTCAGTGCGGGCGCCACCGCCGACGCCGCGCGCGAAGCCAGCTTGCCGGGCCGGAGCTGGGTGAGGACGCCGACTACGACGACGATCACGGTGAGCACGCTCACCTCGATCAGCACCGAGCGGCGCAGGCGCGCGAAGGCGTCCGCGAGGAGCGTGCGGTTCAGCCAGCCCACTCCGAGCAGAGGCAGGAACAGCGCCGTCTTCACGATCAGCGCGCGCCCGTACGAGGTCGACCAGATCTGGCTGACGGCGGAGAGCTCGGTCAGCGCGCGCCCGAGCCCGGTCAGCCCGAGCACGATCACCGCGACCAGCGCCGTCGCGGAGAAACGGCGCGCCAGGGCGCGTTGCTCGCGTTCGTCGGCTCCGCGGGGCACGACGAAAGCGAGGGCGAGCAGGCCCCCGAACCAGATCGCCGCCGACGCCGAGTGCGCGAGGTCGACGGCGGCCGCGAGGCCCCGCGGCTGGTCGGGGTCGAGAGCATGGCCGGAGAGCGTGGGTGCGGCGACGAGAGCGAGCGCGCACGCGCCGGCGAGCGCGAGGAGTGCGGGATAGGTCGGCGCCAGCGCAGCGGCTGCTCCTCCGATGAGCGAGACCGTCAGCGCGATCTTCAGCACGAGGGCGTAACGGGTTCCGGGCGCCGCCGCGTGGACGATCGCACTGGCGCCGACGAACGTTGCGAGGAGCGCGAAAAACATGAGGTGCGCGAGCGGGCGGTGGAGGCGCGTGCCGACGATGCCGCGCATCCTCAGTCCGAAGACCGCCGCCCCGCCGCCGGCGAGCAGGCCCAGGTAGTAGAGGGCGCGTAGCACGACGTCGGTCCAGCCGAGCGCCGACGAGGCTCCGAGAACGGAGTGCGGCGCAGGTCCCCCTCGCCCGACGGTGAAGGACAGCACGCCTTGCTCGCGATGCCCGTCGTCCGAGGCGGCCGACCAGCGGATGCTGTACGCGCCGTTCGGGAGCCGGGAACGGAGCGGCAGCGTCAGCACGTGCCCATGCGCGCTCGGTTGTCCGGCGAGGACTGACGCGCCCGTTGCGTTCGCGAGCGCCGCACTGCCGGGCGCGACGCGCACGACGTCGTCGAACTCGACCCGCACGTGCGACGGTGGCCTCTCGAGGACGGCGCCGTCGGCCGGAATCGTCCGCAGCAGCGTCGCGTGCGCGGCGGCGCCCGCCGGTGCGGCGAGCGCGACGAGCAGCATGACGATGACCGCGCGCTTCACGAGCGGCGAGGCTACCGGCGCGCTTCGTGTGTGAGGCGCCGGAAGGAGTGCCGTTCGGGCACGCTGCTAGCCTCCCGATCCATGCCGATCTACGAGTACAAGTGCCCGAACGGCCATCTGTTCGAGGCGTTTCACGGCATGATGGAGCCGGGTCCCGAGACGTGCGAGGTCTGCGGCGCCGGGCCGCTGCAGATCGTCCTGCACCCGGTTGCGGTGCACTACAAGGGGTCCGGGTTCTACTCGACCGACTACGGGCGCAAGTCGAAGCACTCCGCCAAAGACGGCTCCTCCGAAGGGTCGTCCTCCGGCGACTCCGGCAGCTCCGGCGACTCGGGCAGCTCGGGCGACTCCGGCGGCTCCGGCGGCTCCGGCGAGTCGGGCGGCTCCGGCGAGTCGGGCGGCGAGACCAAGAAGGCGGCCGAGGCCTGACGGCACTGCCCCGAGGCCTGACGGCCGTGCGGCTCGTCTCTGGACGAATGGGCACACACAAATCACGATTCGCTCTGGCCATCGTTGACCATTTCTGCGAGGCTGACGATGGTTTTCCCCAGGGTGGGTGGGGGTTTGGGATGGGACCGCTACCAGGGGCGCCGCGGGCCACGCGCCCGCGAAGAGAGCGCCTCGAGGGCGAGCAGCAGCAGGACGGCGCCGACGACCGCGAGCACGAACGGCCCCAGATCCCACCCGGCCCGCACCTTGTGTCCGAGCACGACATCGCCGATCAGGCCACCGAGGAACGCGCCCGCGATCCCGACGGCCACCGTCGGCAGGCAGCCGATCGCCTGCCGCCCCGGCGTCAGGGCACGCGCGACGACGCCCGCCACGAGCCCGAAGACCACGATCGAGACGATGCCCACGCGCCGACCTTACTGAAGAGTGTGACCCACGACGCAGCCGGGCTCGAATGGGCCGGTGGGCGGCTGGGGAGCCGACTTGCCGAGGAACATCGCGATCGCGGCAGGGTTGTCCTCGCTCGGGCTGCCGGTGCCGCCGCCGCCGAGGTCGCCGCCGAGGCGGCAGTGAACCGAGCTCGAGCTCGACGAGCGGAACTTCACCCACCCGAGCTGCACGAGCTGCCCGGCGCTCAGGTCGGTCGTGAGCGGTTTCACGAGCGAGGCCCCGGAGAACGGCACGCGCACGAGCGTGGTCGGCGAGGTGAAACGCGATGCGACCGCTTCGATCACCGACTGCTGGCGCGCACCGCGCGTGATGTCGGTCTCTGACGGATCGAGCATGTTCTCCCGGATGCGCGAGTAGATCAGCGCCCGCTCGCCGCTCATGTGCTGCGTGCCCTTGTGGAAGCGCCACCCTTGCCACGCCGAGCACCGCGCCTGCGTGGGATACGGGCAGTCGAACCGGTTCGAACGGATCGGCTTCGGCACGTTGACGTCCACGCCGCCAAGCGCGTCGATCAGGTCCTTGAAGTCAGCGAAGTTGACGACGATGACGTGGTTGACGTTGATGCCCGTGAACGAGCGGATCGTCTTGATCGCGAGCGCCGGCCCCTCGATCTGGAACGCGGCATTGATCTTCTGCGTGCCGTAGCCGGGGATCGGCACCTCGATGTCGCGCGGGATCGAGAGGTAGTAGAGCCGGTGGTGCGACGGGTCGGTCCGGAGCAAGAGGATCGAGTCGGAGTGACGGTCGCCGGCGCGCCCGCCGATCTGAGAGTTATCGGTGCCGAGCATCAGGATCGTGGTCGGATGCGAGATCAGCAGACCGCTCTGCGAGGCGAGCGCGAGCTTGGCGTTCTGGTCGAGCCGCTTGTTCGCGTCGTTGACCCCGCGCGAGAACGAGAACCAGCTCGCAACCGCCCAGACGACGATCAGGAGCACGAGCGTTGCCGCGGCGATCGCGATCCGACGACCCCAGCGGGGCCGGCCGCCGCCGCTTCCCGCGCCGGGACCCCGGTAGTCCGGCTGCGCGGTGCCGCGGTTCGCACGGCGGCCGCCGGCGGCGTCGGGCTGCAGGCGCCCCGGGCGCAGCGCCGCCGTCGGGACCTTCCCCTTGGCGCGGCCGCCCCGGTAGACGCGATAGGGCTTCTCTTCCCGCGCCATCTGGCGGGTTACGTTACCCACCGAGCGTGAGCGCGAACCGGGTCATCGGCGTCGACCTCGGCGGGACGAAGATCCTCGCCGGGGTGATCGACGCGGACGGGCGCGTCCACGAGACGGTCGAGCACCCGACCGTCACGACGTCACAGGCTGCGCTCCTCGACGAGCTCGCCGCCCTCGTGCGCGAGCTGCCGCAGGACGAGGTCGGCGCAGTGGGGTTCGGGATCCCGTCGCGCATCGACCAGCGTAACGGCATCGCCCTCGGGGCGGTCAACATCCCGCTCCGCGACGCACCGTTCCGCGTGGAGATGGAACGCCGGCTCGGCCTGCCGATCTCGATGGAGAACGACGCGAGCTCCGCGGCGTACGCGGAATTTCTGCACGGCGCGGGGCGCGGGACGGTCGACCTCGTGATGCTGACGCTCGGGACGGGTGTCGGCGGGGGCGTCGTCGCGGGCGGCAAGCTCTTCCGGGCGTGGACCGAGCTCGGCCACATGGTGATCGTCGAGGACGGCGAGCCTTGCCAGGGCGCCTGCTCGGGCCGCGGGCATCTCGAGGCGTATTGCTCGGGGCGCTCCGCCGACAGGCTCGCTCGAACGCTGCTCGGGGCGCGCGCGACAGCGCACGACCTCGTCGAGCAGCAGCACCCGGTGCTGGACGAGGTCGGCCATCACCTCGGTGTCGCGATTGGCTCGCTCGTGAACATCTTCGCCCCCGAGCGGGTCGTCATCGGCGGAGGCTTCGGTGTCGCGGCGTTCGAGCTCCTGATGCCCGCCGCCCGTCTGGCGGTCCTCACCGAGGCGCTTGCACCCGCCGGACAGGAGGTCGAGATCGAGCTCGCCGAGCTCGGGGCCGACGCGGGTCTGATCGGCGCGGGGCTGCTCGCCTTCGAGGCGCTCCAGTAGTGCCGCTCGCGGTCTGCGCGACGCCGATCGGAAACCTCGAGGACGTCACGCTGCGGGTCCTTACGGAGCTGCGCGAGGCCGAGGTGGTGCTGGCGGAGGACACGAGGCACACCCGGGGGCTGCTCGAACGTCACGGGATCCGTGCGCGGCTCCTCTCCTACCACGAGCACAACGAGGCGGCGCGCGTCGCGGAGCTGCTGCCGCGGCTCGAGGCGGGGGAGCGGATCGCGCTCGTCACCGACGCGGGGATGCCGGCCGTTTCCGACCCCGGCGCGCGCCTCGTGCGTGCGGCGCTCGACGCGGGCGTCGAGGTGACCGTGCTTCCCGGGCCGTCGGCCGTGGAGACGGCCCTCGTCGCGAGCGGGCTCGGCGGCGGCGGCTACGCGTTCGTCGGCTTCTTGCCGCGCAAGCCCGGCGAGCTCGCTGCGCTCTGGCGTGAGCTCGGCTCATGGCCGTGGCCCGTCGTCGCGTTCGAGTCGCCGAAGCGCCTGCCGGCCACCCTCCGCTCGCTCGCCGCGGTCGACCCGGCGCGCGAGGTCGCCGTCTGCCGTGAGCTGACGAAGCGTTTCGAGGAGGTCAGCCGCGGCCGGGCCGCCGAGCTTGCCGAGCGGTTCGCCGCGGCGCCGAAGGGCGAGATTACCCTGGTCGTCGGCAGCTCTGAGGCCGCGTCCGATCCCGGTGTCGCGCGGGCGGCCGTGGCGGAGCTCGTCGAGGCGGGAGCGCCCCGAGGCGTCGCGGCCGAGGTCGTGGCGCGGCTGACGGATGTGTCCCGAAACGACCTCTACCGCGGCTCTTTGTGACAACTTTGTAATCTCGTTTGACAACGTTGCCGATCGGTCCGTATCGTTGCCCGAGCGTTCTCTTCTCAGACAACGAAGGTGGTGGCGATGCGTGCTCTCCTGCTTCTCGCGGCTCTTGCCGCACTGGTCGTCGTGCCCTCGGCGGGTGCTTGGACCTGGCCGACGGGGGGCGCCGTCGTGCAGGTGTTCGGCTTCGATCCTGCCCATCCCTACGCGGCCGGGCAGCATCGCGGCATCGACGTCGCGGGCGAGCCGGGATCCACGGTCCTCGCGCCGGCCGCGGGCACAGTGACGTTCGCGGGGATGGTGCCGAGCTCGGGCAAGAGCGTCACGATCGAGACCGCCGACGGGTACGCGGTGACGCTCACCCACCTTGGCTCGCTCGCCGTGGCCCGGGGCGCGACGGTCGCCGAGGGCGACGGCGCCGGGACCGTCGGCCCGAGCGGCGACGCCGAGGTCGACCGGCCCTACGTGCACCTCGGAGTGCGCATCGCGTCGAACCCGCAGGGCTACCTCGATCCCCTTTCGTTCCTGCCGGCGCGCGACGCCGCAGCGCCCGCCGTCATGGCTGCGCCTGTTCCGTCCGCGTCGGTCGCCGCTCCGGCTCCGCAGGCAGAGGCGCCGGCGCCGGCGCCGTCCGCGCCGTCGGCAAGCCCTGCTCCGTCAGCGCGGCCCGCGTCCGATC
>JALYLO010000291.1 GCA_030774175.1 Actinomycetota bacterium | reverse complement strand
CGCCGCGCTCGCGAAGATCCTTCCCATGCAGCGGGAGGATTTCCTCGGCCTCTTCCGCGAGATGGCGGGCCGGCCCGTCACGATCCGGCTGCTCGACCCGCCGCTGCACGAGTTCCTCCCGGACGAGCAGCACGCCACGGACGACACGATGCGCCGCCGGATCCGGGCCCTCCACGAGTCCAATCCCATGCTGGGGACGCGCGGGTGCCGAGCATCGGGTTCGACTCGTGGAGCGCGGGGATCCGCGCGCGCAGCTTGTCCGTCGAGGCCTCCTGCTCGTCCGGGAGGAACTCGTGCAGCGGCGGATCGAGGAGGCGGATCGTCACGGGCAGCCCCGTCATCGCCTCGAAGATCCCCTCGAAGTCCGCCTGCTGGAACGGGAGCAGCCGGTCGAGCGCCGACCGCCTCCCCGGCTCGCTGTCGGCCAGGATCATCTCCTGCATCACCGGCAGGCGCTCGTCGCCGAAGAACATGTGCTCGGTACGGCAGAGGCCGATGCCCTCAGCCCCGAACTCGCGTGCGCGGATCGCGTCCTCGGGGTTGTCGGCGTTCGCCCGCACCTTCAGCCGGCGTTGAGCGTCGGCCCACGACAGGATCGTCTCGAAGTCGTCGTTGATCTGCGGCGGGACGAGCGGAACCTCACCGATGAAAACACGGCCCGTACCGCCGTCGATCGTGATCACGTCGCCCTCGTGCAGCTCCCGCCCGCCGATCGTTGCGGTGCCGTCGCCGAGCGTCAGCTCCTCGCAGCTCGCGACGCACGGCTTGCCCATCCCGCGGGCGACGACGGCGGCGTGCGAGGTCATGCCGCCGTGCACCGTCAGGATCCCCTGGGCCGCGATCATCCCGTGGATGTCGTCCGGAGTCGTCTCCCAGCGGACGAGGATCACGGGACCCGTCTTCGCACGCTCGACCGCGGTGTCGGCGTCGAACACGATCCCGCCGCTCGCCGCCCCCGGTGAGGCGTTGAGCCCTGTGGCCGCCACCTCGAGCGCCGCCTTCGGGTCGATCATCGGATGGAGGAGCTGATCGAGCTGCGCCGGGTCGATGCGGCCGACCGCGTCGTCGCGCGAGATCAGGCCCTCCTCCACCATCGAGACGGCCGCCTTCAGCGCCGCCGCGGCCGTGCGCTTCGCCGCGCGCGTCTGGAGGAGGTAGAGCTGCTCGTCCTCAACCGTGAACTCGATGTCCTGCATGTCGCGGTAGTGCTCCTCGAGCCGCCGCATCGTGTCGACGAACTGTGCGAACGCCTTCGGCAGCGACGCCCGCATCGCCTCGATCGGCTGCGGCGTGCGGATGCCGGCGACGACGTCCTCGCCCTGCGCGTTCGCGAGGAACTCGCCGTAAAGCCCGGCCTCGCCGGTCGACGGGTCGCGGGTGAAAGCGACGCCCGTCCCCGACCGGTCCCCCTTGTTCCCGAACACCATCTGCACCACGCTGACCGCTGTGCCGAGGTCGTCGGGGATGTCGTGCGCATGCCGGTAGACCTGCGCCCGCGGGTTGTCCCAGGACTTGAAGACGGCGCGCACCGCACTGAGCAATTGGACCCGCGCGTCATGGGGGAAGTCCGAGCCCGTCTCCTCACGGTAGATCTCCTTGAACGTCTCGACGAGGCTGCGCAGGTCTTCGGCGGTGAGATCGGTGTCCTGCGCGACGCGGCGGTCCGCCTTCAGCGAGGCGAGCGCGCTCTCGAACCGATGTCCGTCGATTCCCTCGACCACCTCGCCGAACATCTGGATCAGCCGCCGGAAGGAATCGAACGCGAAACGCTGGTTGTCGGTGCGGGCGCCGAGACCCTCCGCCGCCTGGTCGTTCAGGCCGAGGTTGAGAATCGTGTCCATCATCCCAGGCATCGACACGGCGGCGCCCGAGCGAACGGAGACGAGCAGTGGGTCGTCATGCGACCCGAACCGCTTGCCCGTGCGCTCCTCGAGCCTGATGATGTGCTCGTCCACCTCCGAGGCGAGCCCTTCGGGGAGCTCGCCTCCGAGCTTCATCGCCGCCCGGCAGGCATCAGTCGTGATCGTGAACCCGGCGGGCACGGGGACGCCCATCTGGGTCATCTCGGCGAGCCCGACACCCTTGCCGCCGAGGAGCTCACGACCGCGGGTCGCGGGCTCGTCGAAGTCGTAGACGTAGCGGTTCGCCATCGTGGAGGCGGAATCTATCCCGCTGGCGAATGCGGGGTGGCGGTCCGGCACGTTTCGTGGGAAGCTTTCCACCTCCTCGACCGTCTTGAGGGAAAGCCGAATCAGGGAGGCGCGTGATGGATGAGCAGAACGAGGGCGTACAGCCGGAGGACGAAGACGTCGAAGGTCACCTGCTGAAGGAAGGTGTCGCGGCCGCGGCGGTGGCGGGCGCGATCTTCGCCGGCCAGGCGCAGGCTCGCGTGGTCGACCCGAATGTGGGGTCGCCGGACGGCCCCGCTCTATCCGCGCAGACGAGCTCGACGGCGCCCCAGCACAAGCAGAAGAAGACCGACCACCACCAGCGCCAGCGCAACCGCGCGGACGAGCTGGACGGCTAACCCGAGCGGCGCCGGCGCGAACGGAACTCTGCGACCCAGGCGAGAGCGCGCAGGCCGAACCAGAAGGGCGTGAAGAAGCCGTAGAAGAGCACGAGCGCCGCCGCCAGCGCGGTGTACCAGATGCCCCACCGCCAGAGCGGCACGGGCGGCTTCGGCTTCACTTCGGCTTCACTTCGCGACCACGACGGCCTGCGCTTCCGCCTGCCGGCGCTCGACGAGCCGGATGATCCGGTGCGAAATCTCCTCGATCGAGAGCTCGCTCACCTCGAGCACGGGGCAGCCGAGCCTGCGGTGGACCTGGGCGGCGTACTCCAGCTCGGCGTAGATCTCGACGAGGCTCGCGTATGTGCGGTCGCCGCGCATCCAGCGGATCCGCTCGCTGCGGATCTCCGATAGGCGCTGCGCGTCGATCGTCAGCCCGATGACCTTCGACTGCTCGATCTGGAAGAGCTCCGGCGGCGGCTCGATACCCTTGACGAGCGGGACGTTCGCCGTCTTGTACCCGAGGTAGCCGAGGTAGATCGAGAGCGGGGTCTTGGAGGTGCGCGAGACACCGACGAGGACGATGTCGGCCTCGCTCAGGCCCGACCCCACGCCGTCGTCGAACTTGACCGCGAACTCGATCGCCGACATGCGGCGGAAGTACGCGTCGTTCAGCGGCGGCCGCGCACGCGGCTTCATCTTCGCGGCCTGGCCGGAGACCTTCGCCACGGCGTCGATCGGATGGCCGAGCAGGTCGCAGTAGTGGAGCTTCGCGCGCCGGCAGAGCGTTCGCATGCATTCGCGCAGCTCGGGCTCAACGAGCGTGTAGACGACGACGGCGGGGCGGCCTTTCATGCGGTCGACGGCCAGCTGGAGATCGGACACCGTTTCGACCGACGGGTGCCGGATCTCGAGGAACTCCTGGTCGGGGAACTGCGCTTCCAGCGCCTGAACGAGCCGCGCAGCGGTCTCGCCGGTCGAGTCGGAGATCACGTGGAGCTCGACGGGGATCATGGAGACGCAGCGTACTGCGCGGAGACTTAACATCTCCCTTAGGCAAGACTCAGGTTCTCCCGTCAGGCTGTGCCCGCCCGTGAAGCGCTTCCTCGCCGTCTGTCTCCTCGCGCTCGCCATTCCCGCCTCTGCCTTTGCATGGAGCGGCGTGTACCCGACGGGCGACACGTTCGGTTCGTCGGTCCGGGTCGACGTCTCGTCGAGCTACCCGGTCGACGCGACGTTGCCGCAGACGTGGGCGACGTACCTCGGCACGCTCGTGCACGGGCCCGAGCTCGGCCGCCTGACCCTCGACCTCGCGCCGCTCAGCGAGGTGCAGGCCAAGTGCGGGTCGAGATCGCTCGCCTGCTACGACCCGGGGTCGGAGACGATCCTGGCGTCCCCGGACGACGTCCTCGACGCACCGCCGGCGCAGGAGATCATCGCGCACGAGTACGGCCACCACGTCGCTAACAACCGCATCGACGCTCCCTGGTCGGCCGAGGACTACGGGACCAAGCGTTGGGCCTCCTACGAGAACATCTGCGCGCGGTCGGTGAGCGGCGAGCTCGCTCCCGGCAACGAAGGCTCCTCGTACATGGAGAACCCCGGCGAGGCATTCGCGGAGAGCTACCGCGTCCTCAACCTCACGAAGGCCGGCCAGACCGCGATCAGCTGGGACATCGTCGACCAGTCGCTCCATCCCGATGCGACGGCGCTGTCGCTCCTCGAGCAGGACGTCCTCGATCCCTGGAGCGGCCCGACGCTCACCCACGTCCACGGCTCGTTCGGGAACGGGACCGTGCGCACGATCGGCGTCACCACGACGCTCGACGGCTCGTTCGCCGCGCGTCTGCACGCCCCCGCGGGCTCGAAGCTCCGCCTCTCTCTCTGGAACGGCGCGCACCTCGTCGCACGGGCCGTGAAGTCGGTGAACTTCCAGATCTGCGGCCAGCGCTCGCTGATCCTGAAGGTCGAGCGGCTCTCAGGCCGCGGTGCCTTCACGGTCGACGTCTCGAAGCCATAGCGCACCATTCCGAAAGTCTCGCGCGCCCTGGCGGCTGCAAAGCTGCGCCGGGCTGTGTTTCTCGGTCACCCCGATAGAACACCGCTATCGGGGCTCCCTGCGTCCTTGCCCGGCTTGCTTTTCGCCTGCCAGGATCATCACGGAACCTTCGGAACGGTGCACTTGCCCCTAACATCGCCGCGTGGGGATCGTGCACTGGGACGACGTCGAAGCGCACCGCCGCGCGAAGGGCGAGATGGACGCCACCTGGCAGCGGCTCGGGCGAGCCGCCGGGACGATGGGCGTCGGCGTGAACCGGGTTCGCGTCGCGCCGGGCAAGCTCCCGACCCCGCCCCACTCGCACGGCGCCTCGGAGGAGATCTTCTTCGTGCTCGCAGGCTCCGGTCTCGCCTGGCAGGACGAGCAGGTACACGAGGTCCGCTCGGGCGACTGCGTCATCCACTGCGCCAATGAGCTCGAGCACACATTCGTGGCCGGCCCGGACGGCCTCGAATACCTCGTCTACGGCACCAACCACCCGACCGAATTCGGCTGGCTGCCGCGCTCGAGCGCCGTCCGGATCGGCTGGCCCTGGGTGGAGGGCCGCACCGACGACCCGTGGGACCGAGAGGCCGAAGCGCCCCCGCTCGCCTACGGAGAGCCGGCCGAGCGGCCGCCCAACATCGTCAACATCGACGAGGTCGAGCTCGAGGACTGGGTCTCGTCCAGGACCGCGCCCCTCGCCACACGGGAGCGCTCGGAGCAGGCCGGCTTCCACTGGGAGCGGCTCGACCCAGGAGCGCGCGGCGCCGTGCCGCACTGCCACTCCGAGGAGGAGGAGATCTTCGTCATGCTGGAGGGCGACGGCACGCTCCAGCTCTGGCCCTCACCGGTCGCGGAGGCCCGCGGCGCCAAACGCGAGGAGATCCCGGTGCGTCCCGGACACGTGATCGCGCGGCCGCCCGCGACGCGCGTCAGCCACTGGTTTCGCGCCGGCGCAGACGGCCTGACGAAGCTCATCTACGGCACGCGGCGCGCGAACGACATGTGCTGGTACCCGCGCTCGAACAAGATCTTCTGGCGCGGGCTCGGCGTGATCGGGCGCATCGAGTCGCTCGAGTACGCCGACGGCGAGCCCGACGACTAGCTAGGTTCCGGGGCCATGTCCGAGCACCAACTGGAGCGGTTCGACGGCGCCGCGACGATCGAGAAGGTCGCGGCGCTCTGTCGCCGGCGCGGGTTTGTCTTCCCGACCTCCGACATCTACGGCGGCCTCGGCTCGTCCTTCGACTTCGGCCACTACGGGGTACTGCTCGCGCAGAACATCAAGAGCGAGTGGCAGCGCTCGATGATCCAGGAGCGCGACGACATGGTTGCCCTCGACTCTGCGGTCATCCTCAACCCCCAGGTCTGGGTCGCCTCGGGCCACGTCAGCGGCTTCGCCGACCCGCTGGTCGACTGCCGCACCTGCAAGCTCCGCTTCCGCGCAGACCACCTCGACGTGAGCTCGTGCGGAAAGCGCCCGTCGAAGCACCCCGGCGAGTATTCCGAGTGCGACCTGACCGAGGCCCGCGACTTCAACCTCATGTTCGAGACGCACGTCGGCGCGCTGCGCGAGGCAGCGAGCGTGGCCTACCTGCGGCCCGAGACGGCGCAGGGCATCTTCGTCAACTTCAAGAACATCACCTCGTCGCTGCGTGTGAAGCCCCCGTTCGGGGTCGCCCAGATCGGCAAGGCTTTCCGCAACGAGATCACGCCCGGCAACTTCCTCTTTCGTGTGCGCGAGTTCGAGCAGATGGAGATGGAGTTCTTCGTACCGCCGGCCGACGCCGACGAGTGGCACCGCTACTGGATCGACCAGCGGGTGAACTGGCATCTCAGCCTCGGCCTCCGCGAGTCGCACCTGCGCGTTCGCGCCCACGGCGCGGATGAGCTCTCCCACTACTCGAGTGCGACGTCGGACCTCGAGTACCTGTTTCCGATCGGATGGCAGGAGCTGGAAGGCGTCGCAAACCGCGGCGACTACGACCTGCGCCAGCACAGCGAGGCGTCGGGCACGAAGCTCGAGTGGATCGGTCACGAAGAACGCTACGTCCCGTACGTGATCGAGCCCGCGCTCGGCGTGGGGCGCGCGTTCCTCGCGTTCCTCTGCGACGCCTACGACGAGGAGGTCGTCGCGGAGCGCCCGAGGACGGTCCTGCGGCTGCACCCGCGCCTCGCGCCCGTCAAGGTTGCCGTCCTACCGCTGGTCGGCAAGGACGCCGCGATGGTCGAGCAGGCTCGGGCGCTCTACGAAGCCCTGCGCAGGTCGATGTCAGCCGAGTACGACGACGCCGCCGCGATCGGCAAGCGCTATCGACGTCAGGACGAGATCGGGACGCCGTGGGCGCTGACGATCGACGAGCAGACGCTCGACGACGGGACGATCACGCTGCGTGACCGCGACACGCTCGAGCAGGAGCGCGTCCCGCTCGACGGCGCCAAGCGTCTGCTCGAGGACCGGCTCGAGCAGCCCTGGCTGCCACCCGGTTAGATGGCCTGGCACGAGCACGCATTCACGTCGGAGGCGCTCCGCGGCAACCCGCTCGGCGACCCTCACGAGCGGCCGCTGTACGTCTGGTCGCCCGAGGACACGAGCCGCCGCTACCCGTCGGTCTACGTGATCCAGGGGATGACCGGCATGGCCCCGGCCTGGTTCAACGTCGAGCCGTGGACGGAGTCGTACCCCGCGGCGATCGAGCGGCTCGCGCTCGACGCGGTGGTCGTCCTGGTCGACGCGTTCACCGCGGTCGGCGGCTCGCAGTTCGTCGACTCGCCCGGGATCGGGAACTACCATACGTACCTCTGCGACGAGCTCGTCCCGTACGTCGACGCGCGCTTCCCGACGCTGCCCGAAGCACAGCATCGCGGCATCCAGGGCAAGTCGTCCGGCGGCTACGGGGCGATGATCACGCCGCTCCTCCGGCCCGACCTCTTCGGCGGCCTCGCGACGCACGCGGGCGACGCGCTCTTCGAGGTCTGCTACGCGCGCGACTTCGCGCCGGCGGCGCGTGCGCTCCGCGAGGCCTACGGCGGCTCCTACGACGCATTCTGGACGGACTTTCGCTCGGGACGGCCCGTGCTCTCGTCACCGTACGACGAGCTGCTCGTCGACACCTATGCGATGGCGGCCGCGTACTCGGCACGCGACGACGGAACGGTCGACCTGCCGTTCGACGTCGAAACCGGAGAGCGGATCGAGGACGTCTGGCAGAAGTGGCTCCGCTTCGACCCGGTGCTGCTTGCACGGGAGCCCGCACATGCGGAGACCCTGCGAAGCATGCGTGGGATCTGGATCGACTCCGGGCGCAGCGACGACTATCACCTCGAGCTCGGCGCAACGGCCTTCCACCGCGAGGTCATCGCTGCCGGCACGGCGGCCGACCGTGTGCATTTCGAGCTCTTCGAGGGTCGTCACGCCCGGATCGGCTGGCGCTACCCGCTGTCCCTCGAGTGGCTCGTCGGGCGCCTCTCCAGCGCCTTGTAGTCCGGCTCCCCGAACCCGAGCTTGCGGTAGAGCGGGTGCATGTTCGTCGTGTGGAGGATCCAGCGCAGGTCCCGGAACGGCCCGTTCTCCACCATCTCGCGCACGAGCTCCTCCCCCAGGCCGCGCCCACGGTAGTCCTCGAGCACGTAGACGTCCGCGAGGTAGACGAACGACACGCCGTCGGTCGCGGCGCGGCAGAAGCCGATCTGGCGCGCCCCGTCGTAAATGCCGACGACCCGCGACGCCTCCTCGATCAGCCGGTCCTGGGTCTCGCGTGCCCGGCCGGCGGCCCAATAAGAGACCTCCGAGAGGAAGCGGTGCACCTCGTCGCGGTCGATCCGCTCCCTCGAGTCGTCGAGCTCGAGGCCGTCACCGAGTGCGCGACGCATGCCTCCTCTCACGGGAGGCGCCGCTCACGCGGAGACCGTCCGCAGGCGGAAGCCGCCGTGCTCCTCGTACGAGGCGGTGACGACCGCGAGCGCGTCGCGCCGCGCGCGGTCGGAGAGGTCAGCGGGCGTCGCGTCGGCGAGCGGCGTCGAAAGGAGCCGTTCGATCCCGGCGAGCCCCTCCGCCGAGAGCCGCAGCGAGCCGGCCGCGTGTGTCGTGCAGACGGCGCCGCCTGAGCGCGGCGAGTATGCGACCAAGCCGTTCGCGGCGCCGCACTCGACGCAACTCGTCAGGTGGGGCAGGTACCCGGCGAGCCAGAGGAGCTTCAGCTGAAAGGAGAGGCCGAGGGCGTCGACGGCAGGCCGCGTCGCGGCGGGAGGCGTCGCGTCGAGCAGGTCGAGAAAGCGCGCCAGCGCGCCGAACGCACGCTCGTTCGCCTCCGGCTCGCCGAACAGTCGGAGCATTGCCTCCGCGCCGATCATCCCGACGTTCAGGCGGTAGTTGTCCTCGCGGCTCGCGCGATGCGAGTGCAGCAACTCGACGCCGGTGATCGTCTGCAGCTCGCCTGCGCCCTCGTGCAGCATCAACTCGACGTGCGAGAGCGGCTCGAGGCGCGCGCCGAAGCGCGACTTCGTCTTCCGGATTCCCTTGGCGATCGCACCCAGGCGGCCGCGCTGCTCCGTGTAGAGATGCAGGATCCGGTCGGCCTCGGAAAACCGCATCGAGCGCAGGACGATCGCCTCGGTCTTGTGGGTCTTACCGGCCATTCGGGCCAGTGTAGAGCGGCCGATCGGCGGCCATACCGAACTCGGGCGTCTCGATCGCGAGGCTAGCCGCGAGAGACCTGGCAGCTCGGGCAGTACCACGTACCGCGGCCCGCGACGCGGATCTTGTCGATCGGCGTGCCGCAGCGCTCGCACGGGTCGCCACCCCGCCCATAGACCTTGAACCGATCCTGCGCGGTCCCGCTCGCGCCGTTAGGGAGCCGGTAGTCGCGCAGGGTCGAGCCCTGGCGCCTGATGGCGGCCTGCAGCGCCGCGCGCAGTGCGCCGTGCAAGGCTTTCACCTCGTGGGGCGTCAGCTCCGCGGCCGGTGTGAGTGGATGGACGCGCGCACGCCAGAGCGCCTCGTCGGCGTAGATGTTCCCGACGCCCGCGACCGTCCGCTGGTCGAGCAGCGCCGCCTTGACCGGCGCCCGCCGCCCCGCCAGCGCCTGCGCGAGGTGCCGGGCGCGGTAGAACGCTGCGAGCGGCTCGGGGCCAACG
>JALYLO010000290.1 GCA_030774175.1 Actinomycetota bacterium | reverse complement strand
GCTCTACACCTCGTTTGCAGCTGCAGTCGCATAGTTGCGCGCCCGAGTCCGGCTTTCGGTTGGAACGGTCATTTGGCTTGACGAACGCGATGGATTTTCTTCTCAGCGTCCTTCCTTGAGCCGCTCGCGCAGGTTGACTTCCAACCACGCGCGTCGAAACGCTCTCACCTTCCGCTCTAAACAGCTTTCTCGAATGCGAGCATCTGGTCGCGCTCGAGCTGCAGGTCGCGCGCGGCGAGCTGGCGCGGCCGCAGGGCGATAACCCGCAGGCCGAGCTGATTCGGCGCAAGGGTGACGAGCATGAGCGCGCTTACCTAGAGTCGCTCCGGGCCCAGGGGTTCTCGATCAAGGAGATCGAATTCGACCCGCGCGACTGGGAGCGCGCGACCGCCGAGACCGAGCAGACGATGCGCGACGGTTTCGACGTCGTCTACCAGGCCGTCTTCGCGCATGACGGCTGGCGCGGCATCGCGGACTTTCTCCTCAAGCAGCCCGACGGCACCTACGAGGTGCTCGACACGAAGCTCGCGCGGCATGCGAAGCCGTACTACATCCTCCAGCTCTGCTTCTACACCGAGCAGGTCGCGCGCATCCAGGGGCGTGCGCCGCAGTTCATGCACGTCGTGCTCGGCTCGGGCGAGACGCAGTCCTTCCGCCCCGACGAGTTCGGCGCCTACTACCGCCGCCTCCGCCGCCGGCTCGAGGAGTTCGTCGCCGACCCGCCCGCGACCGAGCCCTGGCCCGTCGCGCACTGCTCGATCTGCGACTTCTTGCCCGTCTGCACCGCGCGCTGGGACGCCGTCGACCACCTCTCACGTGTCGCCGGCATCCGTCGCACGCAGATCGACAAGCTCGCCGCCGCCGGCATTGCGACGCTCGCCGCGCTCGGGCGCGCGCCCGCCGAACCGCCGCCTGGGTTTCCCGTCGACGCCTTCGCGAAGATCCGCGAACAGGCCGAGCTGCAGCTCGCCGCGCGCGAGACCGGCGTCGATACCTTCCGCCTCCAGCAGCCGCAGCCCGAGAGCGGCTTCGCGCTGCTGCCCGACCCCTCGCCGGGCGACCTCTTCTTCGACTTCGAGGGCAACCCCTTTTGGGACAAGGACGGGAGTCTCGAGTACCTCTGGGGGATCCTCGACGCCGAGCGCAACTTCACGCCGCTGCACGCGCACGACCACGCGACCGAGCGCGCCGCGTTCGAGACGTTCATCGACCTCGTCCACGAACGGCTCGTGCGCTACCGCGACCTGCACGTCTACCACTACGCGTCGTACGAGATCACGGCGCTCCGCCGACTGATGGGCCGTTACGGCACGCGCGAGGCCGAGCTCGACGACCTCCTACGCCGCGGCGTCTTCGTCGACCTGCTCAAGGTCGTGCGCAACGGCCTGCGCGCGTCGCGCCCCGGCTACGGCCTCAAGGAGATGGAGACGTTTCTCGACTTCGACCGCGAGGCTGAGATCAAGGAGGGCGGCGCGTCGATCATCGCCTTCGAGCAGTGGATGCAGACGCACGACGACGAGCTGCTGCGGCAGATCGACGAATACAACGAGGAGGACTGCATCGCGACGCTGCTTCTCCGCGACTGGCTGCTGACGCTGCGTGACCGCGCGCTGGCGGAGTTCGGGCCGTTTCCGTTGCCCGAACCGAAGGAGATCAAGGAGATGCCGCCGGAGAAGGTCGAGCGCGCGGCGCTGCGCGCGCAGCTACTCGACGCGGGCGAGGAACTCGCGGCGCAGCTGCTCGACTACCACGACCGCGAGCGCAAGCCGGTCTGGTGGGCCTTCTTCGACCGCGTCGAGATGACGCCGGAGGAGCTCGTCGAGGACGCCGACTCGATCGGCAAGCTCGAGCAGGTTGGTGAGCCCGAGCGCGTCAAGCAGTCGTGGGAATACACCCTCACCTACCCGGCGCAGGAGCACAAGATCGGCGCCGGCCAATCCGTGATCGACCCGGCAACGCGCAGGAGCGCGGGCGAGGTCACCGAGGTCGACCGCGACGCGCGCCGGCTCAAGCTCAAGCGCGGCCGGTCGTTCGACGACGTACCGCTACCACGCGCGCTCGTCCCCGGCCGGCCGTACGACACCGACGACCAGGAGGACGCGCTCGTGCGCTTCGGCCGCTCGCTGCTCGCCGGCGATAATCGCTATCCGGCGCTGGAGTCGATTCTCCGCCGCGAGCCGTTCGACTGCGCCGTGCAGACCTCAGACCTCGACGAGCTGAAATCGCTCGTCCGCTCGCTCGACGGGCGCCACCTCGTCATCCAAGGGCCGCCCGGCTCCGGAAAGACTTGGACATGTGGGCGCCTGATCGCCGATCTGATCGGGCACGGAGGGACCGTCGGCGTCGCGTCGCAGAGCCACAAGGCGATCCACAACGTGCTCGACGAGGTCGAGTCGACCGGCGTCCAGTTCAACGGCCGCAAGAAACTGAGCGCCGGTAATCCCGAGTCGTTCTACGACAGCGCGCACGTCACAAGCGTCGACAAGGGCGACCTGTGCAAGGACTGCGACCTCACCGCGGGGACAGCGTGGCTCTACTCGAACGAACAGCACGACGGCACACTCGACTACCTCTTCATCGACGAAGCCGGGCAGGTGTCGCTCGCCGACGCGCTTGCGATGGGGACGTGCGCGCGCAACATCGTGCTCGTCGGCGACCCGCAGCAGCTTGCGCAGGTGCTGCAGGGGACCCATCCCGCCGGAACGGGCGCATCGGTGCTCACGCACCTGCTCGGCGACGCGGACACAATCCCGCCCGACCGGGGCATCTTCCTCGAGCGCACGTTCCGGCTGCACCCGGACCTCTGCGACTACATCTCGGAGGAGTTCTACGAGGGACGGCTGCATCCCGATCCGCGCTACCTCGAGGTCGAGCACGAGGGCAACCGGCAGGAGTCACCCGAGGAGGTCGCGGCTGTCCAAGCCGAGGTCGACAGACTCCTCGCCGCCGGCGTGCGTGACGTGATCGTTGTCGCCGCGTACAACGCGCAGGTGAACGCGCTGCGCGAGGCCCTGCCGGACGGCGTGC
>JALYLO010000289.1 GCA_030774175.1 Actinomycetota bacterium | reverse complement strand
GGTGGGGCTCGCCTTCCTGCACGCGTCCGGGCCGATGGGCGAGCGCGACCTGCGCCTCGACTTCCCGGGCGACCGGGAGACGATCCGCGGGCGTGCGGCCGTCGCGGCGCTGCATCTCGTGCGGCGACTTGTCACACAGTCGTGACGACAACGAAAAGGCACGCACCCGCGACGGCGGGAAAAGGCACAAACCCACGACAGACACGGCACACCTTCCGGGCTAGCGTGGCGGGCGGTGATCGGATCAGGCTCTTCTGCGCATTGCAGCTGCCCGGCGAGGCGGTCGAGCGACTGGTCGCGTGGCAGGCTGATGCCCTCGGAGCGGCCCTCCGAGCGGGAGCGGGCCGGCTCGTGCCGCCGGAAAACCTGCACGTCACGCTGGCATTCCTCGGCGCACGACCGGCGGGCGAGCTTCCCGAGATCACCGGCGAGTTGCGAGCGGCGGCGGCGGGGGCCGACCTCCTGGCCTTCGACGTGCGCGGCTACCGCGAGGCACGGAGTGTGGGGATGATCCTGCTCGATGACATCGATGGGGCCGGGTCGGCCCTCGCCGCCGACCTCGGCGCGCGGCTGGAACGGCTCGGCGTCTACCGTCGGGAGGCGCGGCCCTGGCTGCCGCACGTGACGGTGCTCCGGTTCGCGGACCGGCCCCGGCTCGATCCGCCCGCGCCCGCCCTCGGCCGGGTGAGTCCGTCCGATGCTGCCGTCTACTCTTCGGTGCTACGCCCCACGGGGGCACACTACGAGGTACTCGAAACGGCAGCCCTAGGAGGTCGGTAGACGTGGATCGCGAGCAAGCACTCGAGACGGCGCTGGGACAGATCGAGCGGCAGTTCGGCAAAGGCGCCGTCATGAAGATGAACGACCAGGCGCAGGTCGCGATCGGCGCAGTCTCGACGGGCTCGCTTTCACTCGATATCGCACTCGGAGTCGGCGGGCTGCCGCGCGGCCGGGTGATCGAGATCTTCGGCCCGGAGTCGTCCGGTAAGACGACGCTCGTCTACCACGTGATCGCCGAGGCGCAGCGCCGCGGCGGAATCTGCGCCTTCATCGACGCCGAGCACGCGATGGACCCCGCCTACGCGAAGCGCATCGGCGTCAACATCGACGACCTGCTCGTCTCCCAGCCGGACACCGGGGAGCAGGCACTCGAGATCTGTGAGCTCCTCGTCCGCTCCGGCGCCCTGGCGGTCGTCGCGATCGACTCGGTCGCCGCGCTGACGCCGAAGGCGGAGATCGAGGGTGAGATGGGCGACTCCCACGTCGGACTGCAGGCCCGGCTGATGAGCCAAGCGCTGCGCAAGCTCAACGGCACGCTCCATCAGACCGACACGATCTGCTTCTTCACGAACCAGCTGCGCGAGAAGATCGGCGTCATGTTCGGCAGCCCGGAGACCACCCCAGGCGGCCGGGCGCTCCGCTTCTACGCGTCGATCCGGCTCGACATCCGGCGCATCGAGACACTGAAGGAAGGCGTCGAGGCGATCGGCAATCGGGTGCGTGTCAAGGTCGTGAAGAACAAGGTCGCGCCGCCGTTCAAGCAGGCTGAGTTCGACATCATCTACGGCGACGGCATCTCCTGGGAGGGGACTGTTCTCGAGGTCGGTCTCGACCGGAAGGTCGTCCAGAAATCGGGCTCGTACTTCTCCTTCGGCGACGAGCGCCTCGGTCAGGGCCGCCAGAACGCGACGGCCTTCCTGAAGGAGCACCCGGACATCGTCCAGTCGATCCTCCACGGAATCCAGGCGCAGGCCTCCGAAGGGCAGGTCATGTCGGCCCGTCTCCTGCCCTCATCGGGGGCGCCGACCGAGGTGACGCCTGTGCTCGGCGAAGAAGACCTGGAGGCCGCAGCGGCCGAGACGGCGGCCGCGTAGCGCCCGGCCCCGCGAGCGAGCGCCCGTGCCTCACGGTACCGACCCAAACCGTGCCGACCCGATCGAGATCGCCGCACGGGCGCTGCGGCACCGTGACCGCTCGCGCCGCCAGCTCGATGAGCGGCTCGCCCGGGCGGGCGTGGACGGGGCGGGGCGAGCCGACGCGCTCGAGACACTCGAGCGCGTGGGCTATGTCGACGACGGGCGCTATGCGTGCGCGCGTGCCGCGTCGCTCGCCGAGCGAGGTTACGGCGACGAGGGCATCCGGCAACTGCTGGAGCAGGACGGGGTCCAGCCGGGCGAGACCGCCGAGGCGCTCGCGGCGCTTCCACCGGAACGCGAACGGGCGGCCGCGCTGGTTGCGCGCCTCGGGCCCGGGCCGAAGACGGCCGCCCACCTGGGTCGCAAGGGCTTCGCGGAGGATGCAGTGGCGGCGGCTCGAGGCGAGCTCGACGGCTGCTGAGGTGGCGCCGACCTCGGCCGAGTTGTAGAGTGGAGGCTCATTTCCCTTTTGCCTGCACAGCGCGCATTCCACTGATCCGCATTCGAGCCTTCCATGAACCCGACCCTTCCTCTCTCCGATCACCTGGCAGTTTCTCCCCACCGGATCCAGGTAGAGATCTGAGCTGAGATCGCTCGGCGTGCTTCGTGCGCGCCATCGAACGCCGATCGGCGAGTGAACGTCGTGCGGGAACGAGCCCGTAGGGAGCGCCCATGCTCGTCGCAGTCGTCATCGCAGTCGCAGTCGGAGCCGCCGGCACCCTGCTCACGGTCCGCCTGCTCGCCGGCTCGCGCCTGGAGGCAGCTCGGCGGACGCGCGCGCTGATCCTCGAGGAGGCCCGCAGCGCGGCCGAGGCGACCCGGCGCGAGACCGCGATCGAGACACGCGAGCAGGCCGTGAAGCTTCGTGCGGACCTCGAGTCGGAGTTGCGCGAGCGCCGCGACGAGGTGCTGAAGATCGAGGAGCGGGTGATCGCGAAGGAAGACGACATCGACCGGAAGCTGACCGAGCTCACCCGTCGCGAGCAGGGGGTCGCAGACCGCGAGGTGCACCTCCGGCAACTCCAGGAGGACGTCAAGGAGATCAAGGATAACGAGCTGCGCCAGCTCGAGCGGATCGCCGGCATGACGACCGGCGAGGCGCAGAAGCGGATTCTCGTGGAGTCCGAGGAGCTGGTCCGGCACGAGCTCGCCGGCCGCGTCCGCCGGCTGGAGGAGGAGGCGGCATCCGAGGCGAAGCGGCGCGCCCGCAACCTCGTCGCCGACGCGCTCCAGCGGGTGGCCGCGAGCGCTGCGGCCGAGACCACCGTGACCCTCGTCGAGCTTCCTTCAGACGACATGAAGGGCCGGATCATCGGGCGCGAGGGCCGGAACATCCGCACGCTGGAGCACCTCACCGGCGTCGACTTCATCATCGACGACACACCGAATGCGGTCGTTCTCTCGTCCTTCGACGGGATCCGCCGCGAGATCGCGCGCATGACCCTGCTGAAGCTGATCGAGGACGGCCGGATCCATCCCACACGGATCGAGGAGATGTATTACCTCTCGAAGTCGGAGCTCGACGAGCACATCAGGCAGGCCGGGGAGCAGGCCGTCTTCGAGGCGAACTGCGG
>JALYLO010000288.1 GCA_030774175.1 Actinomycetota bacterium | reverse complement strand
TGTTGTTCCACTTGCCGCCGATCGCCCCGATCAGGGGATCCGGCAGCCAGCCGGGGCAGTAGACGGGCGCCTTGATCCGGTTCGCGAGCCGCTGCCAGCCGGGGAGGTTCGAGCAATGCGGCTTCGGGGCGGCGGCGACCGGGGCGGCGGCGCTCGCCCGCTTCACCTCGCCGCAGCCGCTCGCCAGCAAGGCGCAGGCGGCCAGGAGCACGAAGCATCCGATCAGCCCTCTCACGACGGGCATGGTAGCCCTCTGGTGTCTGACACCCGTTCGCGGTTCGGCGCGCAACCGTCGTTCGAACAGGTGTCAGACACCTTTGCGCAGCGAGGCTCGCACCCGCGCTCCACCAGGGTGTCAGACACCTTGCAGAGTGCGAAAACGCGTCGAGCTTCGCGACAGGTGTCAGGCACGGTGTTGGAGTGCGAAGGCGCGGCGAGCTTCGCAAAAAGTGTCAGACACCTCTTCGCCCCGCAGCACGACTCGTAGCTCGGGACGGGTGTCAGACACCAGTGCGAAGACGCGTCGAGCTTCGCAACAGGTGTCAGACACCTTTCGCCCCCGCCGCACGATCTCGTAGCTCGGGGCAGGTCTCAGACACCAGTGCGGGGCGGCGGCTCCGCGCCTCTACACGTCGAACGGCGCGTGCCCGACGAGGTCGGTCACGTGGCCGCCGGGAACGAGCACCGCGTCGATCCCGGCCCGCTCGAGGGCGAGCACCTCGTCGCGGTTCGTGAAATCGAGGCGGGCGATCGCGAGCTTGCCGGCCGGGACGTCCGGCAGCAGCTCCAGCACCGCATCGAGTGGATCGGCGTCGTCGTCGATCTCCTTCGCCCAGAGCAGGAAGATCGCCGGGTCGAGCTCTTCGAGGGCGAGCTCGAGCTCCTCCTCGTCGCGGACGTCGACGACGGCCTCGAGCTCGCCGTGGACGTGGTCGTCCTCGGGCCGGATCGTGACGGCGTCGGCGTCGGTGGGCGTGCCCTCCCCGATCCAGAGGAGCGGCAGCGACGTCGCAGCGCGGATGCCGTCGATCGCCCGCTCGACCGCGAGCGCCTTCGCCCCCTCGCGCTCGGCATCGCGCGCAGCATCCGCGTGGTCGACGCAGACGATGATCGCGATCCCGTCACCCTCGGAGATGCGCTGGCTGAGACGTCTCGAACCGGGCACGTGCAAGCGCAGCGTAACCGGCCGCCCTAGAAGCCGCGCGGACGGCTCGGCTCGAGGCGCTCGAGGGCGCCCCAGTCCGCGCGTGGCGGGGCGAAGAGCTCGACCAGGAATGCACCGTCCGGCCCGGCGTCCACGGAATGCGGGACGTCGGCCGGGATCACCCAGGTCGCCCCGGGGCGGAGCTCCTTGCTCTCGTCGCCGATCTGGAAGGTGAGGGTGCCGCGGAGCAGGATGCCGGTCTGCTCGTTGACGTGCCGGTGCTCCGGCACCTTGGTGTGCGGGTCGAGCTCGATCGCGGCGAGCGAGGCTTGCTCGCCGTTGACGGCGCGCGCCACCACGCCGTCCCAGACCTGGAGCGGCACGATCTCGCGGAGCTCGTCGAAGGCGCTCATGTGCCGACCGGGTGCCAGACCGTCTTCAGCTCGAGGAACGCCGAGATCTCCCAGAGCGACTGGGCGTCCGGATCGGAAATCACGACGCGCTTCACGTTGTCGGCGGCGGCCCGCTCGAGGTCTGCCCGCAGGCCGTTCGCGCCCGTGACGTCGATCGCGTTCACGTCCATGTGCGCCGCGAGCCAGGGCGCGAGCTCGGCCCGCCGACCCGTGAGCAGGTTGACGGCGCCGCCGGGGACGTCGCTCGTCGCGATCGCCTCGGCGAGCTCGACCGCGGCCAGCGGGTGCGTCTCGGACGCGAGCGCGACGACGGCGTTGCCGCCGGTCAGCGCAGGCGCGATCCGCGAGACGAGCCCACCGAGGGGCGGCTCGTCGGGCGCGACGATCGCGACGACGCCGGTCGGCTCCGGGATCGTGAAGTTGAAGTACGGGCCGGCGACCGGGTTCGTCGAGCCGAGCACCTGCGAGAGCTTGTCGGCGAAGCCCGCGTACCAGACCCAGCGGTCGATCGCGCGCTCGACCTCCTCGCGGCCGGTGCAGAGCGACGCGAACTCGTCGGCCCGCGCTTCCATCATCTCGGCGATGCGGTACAGCACCTGGCCACGGTTGTACGCGGTCGCGGACGCCCACTTCGGCTGCGCGCCGCGGGCGGCCTGCACCGCGTCGCGCACGTCCTTGCGCGAGGCGCGGGCGACGTTCTGCCCTTCGGCCTCGTACGTGCGGCCGCTCTCGCTGCGCGGGAACGCGCCGCCGATGAAGAGCTTGTACGTCTTCTTGACCGGCAGCCGCGCCACGCCCGCAAGGATACGGCGTCAGCCGGA
>JALYLO010000287.1 GCA_030774175.1 Actinomycetota bacterium | reverse complement strand
GGGTGTGCCGCACCGACGAAGTCCGGCACACCCCGCTCGATCCTTCCTAGAAGTGGAACTTGGCGATGTTCGCCTTGTTGAACACGAACGGCGGGCCGAGGAGCACGGTGGCCTTCGCGCCGATCTTGTACTTGCCGAGCCGCCCGGCCGTGAACGTCTGGCCGGTCTTGCCCGAGATCGTCCCCGACGCGTAGTTGACGGCGGCGTACGCCGCCAGGTAGCCGAGGTCGGCCGGGTTCCAGAGCTCGAAGCCTTCGATCGTGCCGTCCAGGACGTACTTCCGCAGGGAGTTGGGGGTGCCGAGCCCGGTCAGCTTGACCTTGCCGCGGTACTTCGCGGTGTCGAGCACCGCGGCCGCTGCGGCGATGCCGACGGTCGTCGGAGAGATGATCCCCTTGAGGCTCGGGTACTTCTGCAGCAGGCCCTGCGTGACCTGCGTCGAGACCGTGGGATCGTCGTTGCCGTAGACGACCTCGACGAGCTTCATCTTCGGGTACTTCTTGACCTGCTGCTTCATGTACCCGATCCAAGCGTTCTGGTTGGTTGCCGAAGCAGCCGCCGAAACGATCGCGAAGTCACCCTTGCTGCCGGTCTGCTTCGCGAGCAGATCGACTTGGCTCGTGCCGATCGCCTTCGAGTCGGCCTGGTTGATGAACAGGTTGCGACAGGCCGGCGCGTCCGAGTCGTAGGTGACGACGGTGATCTTCTTCGCCATCGCCTGCTTGAGGGTCGGGCACAGTGCGGATGCGTCGGTCGCCGAGACGATCAGCGCATTCGCACCCTTGGTGATCGCGGCCTGAATCGCCGGGATCTCCGACGCGGCGGTCGCCTGCGTCCCGCTCGTTTCGGTTCCGTTCTCCTTCAGCTCCTTGAGCGCCTTGAGTGCGCCGCCGGACTTGACGCTGTCGGAGGTGGTGAAGTACGGGTTGCCGAGGTTCTTCGGAATCACGAAGACCTTCAGCCCCGTCTTCAGGGAGGTCGCCGCTGTGGCGGTCGTCAGCACCATCACGGCGACGAGGCAGATACCCGCCAGCGACGTGAACTGCTTCTTCATACGACTCTTCACCTTTGGTGTCCTTTCGAAGACTGTAAGACGCTTGGGGGGTTACTCGGGCGCGGTCGCCGCACGCTGTCGTGGCGGCCGAGGTCGTTCAGGCGCGCTCGATCGTGGCCGCCACCTCCTCACGATTCGAGGGCGAACGAAGGCCATGGCGCGCCACACGGGCCGACACGCCAAGATCGAGGACAGGTTCTGCGCAAACGACCTGCACGTCGCGGTCCCGCCATTGCTGAACGAGCTCAGCGGGAGCGTGCGCGTCGGTGACGATCGCGTCGACCCGTTCCTTGGGGGCGAACGTAAGGAGCGCGCTCCGCCGCCACTTCGTGTGGTCAAGCACGCCGATCACCCGCTCGCACGCGTCGGCCATCTCGCGCTTGATCCGAACCTCATCGGGGTTCAAGTCCATCAGCCCGCGCTCGATGCTGATGCCACGCGCGCCGAAGAAGCCCTTGCCGATACCCGTGTTGCGCAGTACTGCGGATGCGAAGTCGCCGACGAGCGACATCGCCGCAAGACGGAGGACACCGCCGGGGACGATCACACTCACGCCAGGGGCGTCGGCGAGCGCGGCGGCGATCCGCAAGCCGTTCGTAACGACGACGAGCTCCTGCTTGTCGCGGAGCTCGAGCGCGATGTAGTAGGCCGTCGTGCTCGAGTCGAGGGCAACGGCCTCGCCGTCGGCGACAAGAGCGGCTGCCGCGCGCGCGACCGCGCGTTTGTCGGCTTCCTGCACACGGAGCCGGACATCGAAGGCGACTTCTGACTGGCCCTGCTGAAGCGCGCGGGCGCCGCCCCTCACGCGTGCGACCAGACCCTGCTGCGCGAGGATGGAGAGGTCGTTCCGGACCGTGACCTCCGAGACCGAGAAGGCATGCGCGAGCTCGATCACCGTCACCGAGTCGCGGGACTCGAGCAGCTGAAGCACACGCCGCATCCGGTCATTCGCGGGGCCTGCAATTCCACGCTCGGGGGCCTGTTCGCCCATCGCCCTCCTCCGTCGGAGTTCCGAAGGTGCGAACTTACGATTACTTTCGAACTTTGTCAATAGAAGTTTCGGAACTTTTCAGCCCGAAGGACACGGGCCGCCTTCGCCAATCGACCCCAGGGCACCTCGGCCAGCGCCGGCTCACTGTGCCTGGGGCCCGCCGTGGCGGGTCCACCACGTGTACAGCCCGGTCGGCGAAGTGCGGTAGGCCTCCGTGAGCACGTCGACGCGGGTGTCCGTCCACTCGAGCGCGCTCCAGCCGTTCGAGGAGACGTAGCAGAGGAGCCGTCCAAGGGTCGGTCCGGCCCCGGCGCGCGTGATCTGCGCTCGGTTGCCGGTCGTGACGAACGCCCAGTCGCGAATCGCGGTCGGCGTTTGCCCGCAGCGACCGAGCGGGCCGACCGGCGCGCCGAACGTCGCGACGCCGTGCGTGACGGCGTCGGCCAGCAGTTGCGCGCGCATCCGCGTGCCGCTGACCGCGTGGCTGTACTGGACGCGCGTGCCGGGGCCTGCGCGGCAGGACACGCTGGCGTCGAAGTCGAGCGTCGGCGGCGGCGCGTGCTCGCAACTCCTCCGCAACGCGGCGGGAACGAACCCGGCCAACGTCCGTTCCGCCGGAGCGAGCGCGGGACGGCGAACGACCGTCACGGTTCGAGCGTCTCCGCCCGCGCCCCCGTAGACAACACCCACCACGGCCGCTCCGACGGCGGCACCGGCCGCTGCACCGATCAGCGCAGGACGCAGCCACCGGCGGCGCACGCGCGGCCGCCGCACGCGCACGGCCAGGCGCGAGCTCGAGGTTCTGCGGCGCCTTCGGCTTCCCGTCGCCGCTTCGAGGTCCGCCGCGAGCTCGGCGCAGGAGGCGTGCCTGTCGCCCGGATCCTTCGCGAGCGCGCGACGGAGGACGCCGTCGAGCGCGCGCGGAAGCGATCGGTCGAGCTCGCTGATATCCGGCGGCTCGCTGCGCATGTGCGCCCACAAGACAGCCACCTCCGTGTCCGCCTGAAACGGCGGTCGCCCCGTGAGGCACTCGAACGCGATGCAGCCGAGCGAGTAGACGTCGGCGCGGCCGTCGACGGCGCGGCCCTCGATCTGCTCGGGCGCCATGTAGTCGATCGTTCCAACCAGGCCGGAAGCCGTGGCTCCGCTGCGGGCGTCGGTGTGCTTCGTCAGCCCGAAGTCGGCGACGTACACGTGCCACGGCTCCCGCTGCACGAGGACGTTGGCCGGCTTGACGTCACGGTGCACGAGCCCATGTAGGTGCGCCGCGTCGAGCGCGGCGGCGACCTGCGCGCAGACGGCGCTCACACGCTCCGGTGGCAGCGGGCCGCCATGCAAGAGCTCCCGGAGATCCTCGCCGTCGACGAAGCGCATCGAGATGAAGAGCGTCCCGTCCTCCTCGCCGGTGTCGTAGACGGGGATCACGTTCGGATGGCTGATCGACGCGGCGAGCCGGGACTCGCGCAGGAGGCGCTCACGAAAGACGTCGTCTTCGGCGAGCTCCGGTGCGAGCAGCTTCAGGGCGACCGCGTTCTTCAGCCGCGGATGCTCGGCCAGGTAGACGATGCTCATCCCGCCGCGACCCAGAACCCGCTCGATGCGATAGCCCGCGAACGTCGTGCCCACGCGAGGTCCGACCCCCATAGGCGCTTCTAGCACAGTTCTGGGACCCGATCTATGCTCGCCGAGGTGGAGGAGGATCCACGCCCCGGCGACCGTGTGGGCCCCTACCTGCTCGAAGACGAGATCGGGCGAGGATCGATGGGCACGGTCTACCGGGCGCTCCGTGACGACGGCTCACGAGTGGCGCTGAAGGTACTGCCCGCGGGGCTTGCGGAGGATGAGACCTTTCGCCGCCGCTTCGAGCGCGAGGGTCGTATCGCGAGCTCGCTCGCGCATCCGAACGTCGTCGAGGTGCTCGAGTCGGGCGTTGCGGATGGTCGCGGGTTTCTCGCGACCCGGCTCGTCGAAGGCCTCTCGCTGGCGCAGCGACTCGAAGGGGGGCCGCTACCCGGCCCGGACGTCGTCCGGATCGTGTCCGAAGTGGCAGCGGCGCTCGACGTCTTGCACGAGCGCGGTCTGGTGCACCGAGACGTGAAGCCGGGCAACATCATGCTCAACGAGCGGGGGGCGGCTGCGCTCACGGACTTCGGCCTCGCACGCTCGGCCGCCGACACGGTCCTGACGCTGCCGGGGCGCGTCTCGGGCACCGCCGACTACCTCGCGCCGGAGCTGATCCTCGGGGGCGCTCCGTCGCCTCGCAGCGACGTCTACGCGCTGGGCTGCGTCGCCTACGAGTGCATCGCCGGCCTGCCGCCATTCGGCGGGCGCTCGGTGGCCGAAGCGGTGGTCGCGCATCTGCAGGATGAGCCGGCGCCCGTTGATTCGCCGTTGTCGGCCGCGGTGCTCCAAGCGCTCGCGAAGGATCCGGAGGAGCGGCCGCCGACGGCGACGGCGTACGCGCTGATGCTGCGCGTCTCAGTCTCCGTCCGAGGCTCGAGGGCCTAGCAGCGAATCGAGCTTCTGCTCGATGCGCCGGAGCGCCTGCTCGAGTGCGTCGACCCGGCCCACGAGCTCGAGCTCCTCGTCACGGTCGGCGACGAAATAGCTCAGCGGCTTGCCGGTGGCGTCTGCGACCAGGCGCAGGACGTCGAGGTCTGGAGTCGTGGCACCGCGCTCCCAACGCGAGACGGTGATCGGCTCCACCTCGACCTCCGCGGCCAGGTGCTTCTGCATCCAGCCCTTCGCAGCACGGGCCTCGCGGATTCGCTCACCGACCGGTTCCTTCGCCATGGCGTGACTATACAGATCTGGACTAGCCTTGCCATAGCTATGACTTGACTAGACATTTACTGTCTAGTAGGGTGGGGGACATGCGCTCCCTCACCTCCGCCGCCGTAGTCGTGCTGGTCGCCCTCGCCCTCTCGGCCAGCTGTGCGCGGAGCGGGGCTCCCCTGCTCGTGGTCCGGGCCGACAACGGCGCGTCACCGTTCAAAGGCGACGGGCCGACGCTCGTCACGGTCAGCCCGAACGGGGACGGCTTTCGGGATGTCGCAGTCATCCATTACCACCTGGCCGCCGATTCGTTCGTCCGGTTCGACGTCGCGCGTCACGGTGCAGCGGCTCGCTCGCTCGCCTCGGCCGAGCAGGTGACCGCGGGCGAGCACGTCTATCGCTGGAGGCCTCCGTCGCGGCCCGTGCCGGCCGCCTACCTCGTCCACGTCGTTGCGGGCGTTGCGTCAGCGACCGTCGTCGTGCACGTCCAGGGGGTCGACGCTGCTGCCGGGCGCGCCGCGTACCACCCCGGCGACACGGCGCGGCTGGCCGTCAGCACCGATGCGCGCGGGCTCCGCGTCGACGTGCTGGGCATCACCGGTGCAGCTCCGACGACTCGCCGCAACGACAAGGTTCAGGGAACGCCGATGGCGCCGTCCTTCCACGTCGCCTGGCCCGGAAACGGCGACCGGGCACGCGCGCTCGCGGTGCCGCTCGCGAACTGGCGCAGCGGGGTCTACGTCGTTCGACTGCGGGCAGACGACGGACGGATCGGGTATGCACCGTTCGTGCTCAGGCCCCATCGCCTGGGCGGAAGCCGGATTGCGGTCGTGATGCCCACGACCACGTGGCAGGCCTATAACTTCTACGACCGCGACGGCGACGGCTACGGCGACACGTGGTACGCAGGCTGGCGTCGCCACACGACGCGCATGGGTCGCCCGTATCTGAACCGCGGTGTACCGGCGCACTTCAACACGTACGACTTGCCGTTCCTGCGCTGGGCCGCGCGGAGAAACCTCCATGCCGACTACCTCTCCGACGCCGACCTCGGATCGATCGGATCCGGCGACAAGCTCTCCCGCCTCTACGACCTGGTGATCTTCCCCGGCCACCATGAATACGTCACGCAGTCCGAGTACGACATCGTGCAACGGTTCCGCGACCTCGGCGGCAATCTCGCGTGGCTGTCTGCGAACAACTTCTTCTGGAAGGTCGTTCGCCGCGGCCCGCTCGTCGAGCGTGTCGCGCAATGGCGGCGGCTGGGCCGGCCCGAGGCTGCGTTGATCGGAGCTCAGTACCACGGCAACGACGAAGGACAGCGGCGAGCGCCGATGGTCGTCGCCGACACGCACGGAACATCGTGGCTCTTCGCCCGCACCGGTCTCGCGCCAGGCGACAGCTTCGGTTTCTTTGGGATCGAGATCGACGCCCGGGCGCCGTCGTCGCCGCCGGGGACCTCCGTCCTCGCCTCTGCCTCCGGCCTCTTTGGCGAAGGCATGGACGCCGAAATGACGTACTACGAATTGCCGAACGGCGCGAAGGTCTTCGCGGCGGGCGCGTTCACGCTCGCCGGGCTGGCCGACTCGCACGTCGGAGCCCGGATTCTCGCCAACCTCGTCGCCCACCTGGAGCAGCCATGAACCGGATCGCCCGTCTCTCGTCCGTCGCCGCCACCCTCGTCGTCGTCGCAGCCGGCCTCGCCTACACCTGGTCGGCGCCCGCCTCGCCCGGGGTTCAAAGGCGCCTCCAGACACACCACCACCCGGTAAGCAAGGCGATGACGATGACGATGGCGATGGCGATGGCGACGCCGATGGAGATGGCCATGACGACCGGAACGGCAAGCGCGACGCCGATGGAGATGACGACCGTGACGACCGGGATGCCGCACGGGGTGTCGATGCCGGAGCACGGCTCGCTGCTGCCGCCCGGCACCGAACACGGCCTGGCCCACCGCCTGCGCCAGTATCCCGCAGTCTTCCTCGCGACGGCGAAACAGCGGGCGGCGGCGGAGCGACTCCGCACGCAGCTCCTTGCGGCGGCGCGGCGCTGGGCGAGCCCGCGCGCCGCAGCGGCGGCGGGCTTCGACCTGCGCAGAGCGCATCGCGCTCCGGGCGAGCGGCGCGTGATGTGGTTCCACTCCGAGAACCGCCGCTGGCACGCCGCCCGCGGCGCGTCCCTCGATCCGAGCCACCCCGACACGCTCATCTACGCCGACCTCCCCGGCCGGCCGCTGAAGCTCGTCGGCGTGATGATCAGCATGCCGCGCGGCCTGCGCGGGCCGACGCCCGGCGGGCCGATCACGCGATGGCACTACCACCTCGTCTGCGTCACCGGGGACAAGCGCGGGCTGGCGCCACGCCGCGACGGCTCCTGCCCAGCACGCTCGAAGCTGGGCGTCGGCAGCGAGATGATGCACATCTGGTTCACCCGCGACCTGCGAAGCGCGTACGCCGTGCACGCGCCGTGGCCGGAGCTCTGCGCTGCGCGCCTGCTCCCGGCCGCGACCTGCGCCTCGGGCGAACGGTTCGTCGGCATGTAGGCGCGGCGAAGGCTACGGCGGCAACAAGACCCAAGACGTGCTCGAGCTGCCGGGCGCCGACCACGGGCTGGCGAAGATCGAGCACCTGCAGGCAATCGTCGACGCGGTCGCTGCCTTCGCCGCGCGCCTCGAGCGGCTGCCGTGGAATAGCGATGCGTCCCGTTGGAGGCGTGTCCCGTGGTCAGACCAAGGTTGACGAAAGCGTGACAATCGCTCCACAGGGACTGCCTCAGGCGACGGGCTACGTGGACCAGATGCTGCGTGCAGCGAGCAGCGCCGGCGTAGGAGTCGGCGCCACCGCCGCGGCTGCGTAGCCGTCGCACAGCCCCAACTTCACGAGCCGCGCAGCCCCAACTTCACGATCCGCGGTTCGCCAGCTCGCAGACGGCTTGCAGCCGCGTCGCGTGCGCGACGACGTCGCCGACCACGATCACCGAGGGTGAGGGAAGCCCGTGCGCCAAGCCGGCGATCGTCCCCAGCGTTCCGGTTCGACATTCGGCGTCGGGAAGCGAGAGCCGTGAGAGCACGGCTGCCGGCTCGTCGACCCGGCGCCCGGCGAGGATGAGGCCGTCGGCGATCGCCTCGAGC
>JALYLO010000286.1 GCA_030774175.1 Actinomycetota bacterium | reverse complement strand
GCCGGGAGCTGTTTGCTTCTAGAAGGAGCTCGAGGCTGGCGCGAGGCCGAGCTGCTGGCCGCCGGGCCCGCTCTCGTAGGTCAGCCACGGCACCGTCGGCACGCGGTCGACGCCCCATTGCGAGTAGTCGCAGACGCCCGTCGGGAACGTCGCCTGCAGACGAGCCCACTGGGCGTCGCTGAACAGGATCGGGAAGTAGCTCGACCGCTGGAGCGGCTTCAGGTTGCACTTGATGACATCGTCGGTGAAGGGCATGCCCGCCTCGATCCGGGCAGTCGTGTAGCTCTGGACGACGGAGTCGCAGTAGGCGGCGGGCATGGCCGTCCCGGCGCCGTCGGTGCAGCGGTCGCTGACGTCCGCCGGCCTGTCGTCGAGGATCTTCTGGGACACCGGGACGTTCCGCGAGTCGGCCTCTACCGCCGCCAGCCACTTGTCCATCGCGACGATCGACTCCGCCGCGTAGTTGGCGTCGCCCATCAAGGGGACGCTGCCGCGCCAGAGGAGCTGGTTCGCGGCCGTCCCGTGCTCGCGCTCGAGCCGCGCCCGCACTGCGTACGTTCGGTAGACGTCGTGGAAGGCGCCGGGATCGGGGCCGCGCTGGTCGATGATCGCGACCTGATCGAGGTTCGTGCCCTGGTCGACGGCGCCGCTGCGGTAGGCGCGCGTCAGCGCGGGCTGGTCGGCGACGGCGCGTGCCGGTTGGGGCTCGTAGTCGATGTCACGTCCGCCGATCTTGGTGTTGACGTCCACGAACTGCGCCGCCGTGATCTTTCCAGCGATCAGGGCCTTGCGGCCGTATTCGACCCCGGTCGTGTCCCATGGGCGGCCGGCGAAGCCGTCGCTCGAACGGCGGCCGAAGATGTTGACCATGTAGTCCTGCAGTGAGCAGCGAACGCCTTGCGGATTGCTCACCGGATCGTAGACATCATCTGCGGCCACACCCGGGCAGTCCCGGCTCGGGTCGAGCAGCGCGGCGATCGCCGTGTTGTAGACGATCGAGTTCACGTAGTTCGGATGGCCCATCACCGCCGACATGTCGAGCGTCGTCCAGGCAACGCCCGGCTCCCAGCTCGTCGGGTTCTCGAAGTAACGGCGGAGCAGCGAGTAGTCCTCGTAGAGCATCCGGCCCGACCACGTATCCGGGAACGAGCAGGCCGGTGTGATCCCCTGATAGATGCCGGGGTAGGCGTTCGCGACCTGGTACTGGGCAAGCGCCCCTCCTGAGCAGCCCGAGCCGAGCGTGTAGCGGAGCTCGCCGTAGCGCTCGATCACGCGCTCCTTCGCCATCATCATCGCCTCGGCCTGGACGACGACGTTGCAGTTGTGGCCGGAGTTGTTCAGCGCGTGCGACATGACGGCGAAGCCGCGCGAGAGCGCAGTCTCGTTGAGCACGTCGGGCGCGGACGCCTGTTGGTACTCGGTGTTGCAGCTCGCACCGTGCGTGATGACGAGCTTGTGGTTGAAGCCGGGCTGGGGCGCCCACGGCTCGAAGGGTTTCGTCGGGTCGTACAGCACCGCGATCCGGTACTCGTCGCGGTCGATCGTGCCCGTCTCCTGGCGGACGATGTACGGCACCGTATTTCCCTGGTCGGTCGTCGTCGTCGCGACGTCGGAGGGCGGGTTCTCCGGGTCGTACGACTGGAACCCGCCTCCGGCGACCGGCTCATAGAAGAACTCGTAAGTGACCGGCCGGTTGCACTGCGGGTCGAACGAGCCGGCGAAGCACGTCCACGGCAGGATCTGCGGACCGGAGAACACGGGTCCGCCCGCCGCGTGGTTCGTGATCGTGATTCGCGAGCCGTGCCTGTCGGGCAGCCTGGCCGACAGCACGTTCGGTCCGAGGGCGAGGTTCTCGACGCGGCCGAGGAAGCGGCCGTCGGAGCGGACCGCGAATGCGCTCGTCACGTCGCGGCCGCCGACGTCCACTTTGATGGTGCTCGGGTCGACACCGCTCGGCACAGCTATCTGAACCAGCGCGTCCCCACCCGAGATGAGGTCGGCACGGTTCGACAGCACGTTGATAGTGAGCTCGGTCTTGACCTTCGACGTCGCCGCAGCGGCGACGACAGGCGCGAGTAGCGCACACATGAGGACCGCCGCCGCAGCGGCGACACCTTTGCCTGCGCACTTCATGTGGCTCCTCCTTCTTGTTCTGGGGCGAGGCCTCGTCCGCTCTGGGCGAGGGATCGTCTGGAGCCGAGGGATCTTCCGCTCATTCCCCGTTCGCACCGTTCCCTAACGCAAACTAGGGGCAGCGTTTCAACGCTGGCTCGTCAGCCAGTTGGGCTCTCTTCGCCAGTGCGCGGCAGCGAGTCGCTCGCGAAGAGCCCGGTCTGGTGCGCGAGAACGACCGCCTGGACGCGGTCGCGGAGGTTGAGCTTTTGGAGGATGTGCGTGACGTGTGTCTTGACGGTGGTGTCGCTGATGAAGAGCTCTTGCGCGATCTCTGGGTTTGAAAGGCCGTTGGCGATCAAGTGAAAGATCTCTTGTTCACGCGTGGTCAACTCGTCGAACTCTTTGGGGGGCGAGGGGCGCGGGATGCGCGCGAATTCCTTGATCACACGTTTCGTGATCGTGGGTGAGAGAAGCGCGTCTCCGGCGGCAACGGTGCGGACCGCGGCGATCAGTTGTTCAGGAGGGTCGTCCTTCAGGACGAAGCCGCTGGCGCCCGCGCTGAGTGCTTCATAGACGTATTCGTCGAGGTCGAACGTCGTGAGGATAAGGATCCGGGCGGACTTGTCGGCCGCGAGGATCCGCCGCGTCGCCTGGAGCCCGTCGAGCTCGGGCATGCGGATATCCATCAAGACGACGGTTGGATCGAAGCGCGCCGCCTTGTCAACGGCCTCATGTCCGTTACTTGCCTCGGCTACGACTTCGATGTCCTCCTCGCCGGAGAGCAGCATGCGAAAGCCGGCACGGACCATCGATTGGTCGTCGGCCACGAGCACACGGATGGTCATTGCCTCTGGCCGCTGAGCGGGAGGCGTGTGCTGAGGGTGAAGCCGCCTCCGTTTGTGGTTCCTGCGGTCATCTCGCCGCCGTAGATCTTGACGCGTTCGCGGATGCCGACGAGACCGTGGCCGAGGCCGTTGCTCGTCGAGCTGCCCTCGCCGTTGTCGCGTACCTCGAGCTGTAGCTCGTCGGACCGGTAGCGGACCGTCACATCGGCGTTGCTGGCGCGTGCGTGCTTGAGCGCGTTGGTCAGGCCTTCTTGAACGATTCGATAGGCGGAGAGGTCGATCGCTCGTGGCAGCGGGAAAGGGTCGCCGTCGACATGCAACTGGACGGGCAGGCCGGCGCGGCCGATCTCTTCCAGGAGTGAGCCGAGGCCGTCGAGGCCGGGCTGCGGCGTGAGCTCGGCCTCGTCCGCGTCGTTGCGCATGGCGGCGAGGAGACGGCGCATCTCGGTAAGCGCTGTGCGGCCGGCCTGCTCGACGTTTCTGAGCGCGTCGCTGTCCTCGACCATTGCGTCGGGGAGCTTGTGCCTGACGGCGCCGACTTGGAGCACCATCACGCTGACGGCGTGGGCGACGATGTCGTGGAGCTCGCGCGCGATCCGCGCACGCTCCTCCGCCACCGCGATGCGCGCTGCCGTCTCGCGCTCCCGCTCGGCCTGGGTCGCGCGCACTTCTGCTGCTTCAGCCTGCTCGGCACGCTCGCGCAGCGCAAAGCCGGCGAGCCAGCCGATCGCGAAAGACAGAGGAACGAAGACGAGCTCGGCCGTAGCATGGCTCGGGTTGTTGGAGACGATGATCGCCGTACCGCCGACAACGGCGGCCATGCCGAGCCCCGCCTCCACGCCGTTGCGGTTGCCGAGCAGGAACGCACCGGCCAAGCCCGCGACGGAGATGCTGGGCGTGAAGGGGACAAGCCTCCCGTCGACGAACGAAAATGCCGTACCCAGGAGCCATACCGACAAAGGGGCGGCGAATGGAAAGCGACGGCGCGCGAGTAGCGGTAGCACGATGATCGCTGTCGCCGGCGCAGTCAGCCAGCGCGTCGTGTGCGGCGCGTCGGCCGAGTGGCCGGCGAGCGCGACCGCGAGCGCACCTCCGAGCGCCCCGACCAAGATCAGCACGTCGAACCCGTACCTGCGCGCGAGCGACCAGAGGCTTCCCACCTCTTGAACGTACTGCACGTCCTCGCTCGCCGCCTCCTACCTGAGTAGGACGCGGGATCAGCGGCCGGTAGGAGCCTGATCGCGCCCTCGCGACGATGACGGTCGCGCGCTGCGCTCCTAGCGTCGAGCTAACCGACTCGACGAAAGGACAAACGATGAAAGCCCCGGGAACCAAAGCGTTCGGCCCAGCGCGAATCGTCGCTCTGGCGCTCATCTCTCTCACTGCACTCGGCCTCGCCTTTCTCCACTTCGGCACCGGCGACGACGCGGTATCCGTGCCCTCCGGGGCACACGCCGGGCAATTGAAACTCCACCCGTGCGACTACAGCGGCTACCGGGCCGACTGCGGCACGCTCGTGGTCCAGGAGAACCGACACAACGCGCACTCACGCCTCATCGCGCTTCCAGTGACACGGATCCACGCGTGGTCGGCGAAGTCGGACGTTCCGGTCTTCCGCCTCGAAGGCGGTCCGGGCGTGACGAACACGGAGTTCAAAGGCGCAGGCCGCTTCGCGGACAAGCGCGACGTCGTGCTCGTCGGCTACCGCGGCGTCGACGGCTCGACGAAGCTGGACTGTCCCGAGGTGACTTCGGCGCGCGAGCATGCGCGCGACTTCGTGAGCGAGAAGTCATTTCGCGCGGACGCAGCGGCATTCAAGGCGTGCGCCAGTCGTCTCCAGGACGCCGGGGTCGACCTCGCCGGTTACACACTCCCCGAACGCGTCGACGACCTGGACGCCGCCCGTCGCGCGCTCGGCTACGAGCACATCGACCTTCTCAGCGAGAGTGCCGGGACGCGCACGGCGATGATCTACGCCTGGCGCTACCCGAAGAGCATCCACCGCTCGGTGATGATCGGCGTCAACCCGCCGGGCGCCTTTCTCTGGGACGCCAAGACGACGGGCGAACAGATCGACCGTTACGCCGCGCTCTGCGCGAAGGACGCCTCTTGTCGGAGCCGCACGCCGGACCTGGCGGCGTCGCTCCACTCGGCCTTCCAGCACATCCCGGGGCACTGGTGGTTCCTGCCGATCAAGAAGGGCAACGTCAAGGCGGCCGCGTTCTTCGGCCTGATGAACGCGACCACCGACGGCGCCGGGCCGCTCGCGGCGCCGCTGACGATCGACACGCTGCTCTCGTCGACCCAAGGCGACGGGAGCGGCGCGTGGCTCCTGTCGCTGATGGCGCAGCTCATCTTCCCGCGCGCACAGGTCTGGGGTGACGTCGCCGCGGTCGGCAGAAGTGACGCCGCCTACGCGACGCGCTTCTTCGCAACCCACGCCAACCGCGGGTCGGTCATCGGCAGCCCCGGCACCGACCTCATCTGGGTAGGCGGCCGGCTCCTCAACTCGTGGCCCGCGAGCCCGGACGAGAACCAGTACACCCGGGTTCAGGACTCGAACGTCGAGACGCTTCTGATCGGCGGCAGTCTCGACTTCGCGACGCCGCCGCAGGACGCGGCACGCGAGCTGCTCCCGCATCTGCCGAACGGCCACCAGGTCGTCCTCGACAACCTCGGTCACACCGATGACTTCTGGGCGTACGAGCCTGCGGCGAGCACGCGTCTGATCAGCACGTTCTTGGACCGGGGCCGAGTCGACACGTCCCTCTACACGAAACACGCGATCGACTTCACGCCCACGGTCGGCCACGGCGGGATCGCGAAGATCGTCCTCGGCGTCATGCTCGGGTTGGTCGCCCTGACCGTGTTGTCGCTGCTCTGGATGCCCCTCCGCCTGCGTCGGCGCGGTGCCTATGGACGGAAAGCCGGCGCCACGTTGCGCTCGCTCTATGCGGTCCT
>JALYLO010000285.1 GCA_030774175.1 Actinomycetota bacterium | reverse complement strand
TCGTGGACGCGAACCAGCATGTCGACCGCGAGGGCGCGGCGCGCGCGGGCGTCGGCTTCTACGGCAAGAACACGCTGCTGATCACGAAGCGCTTCGGTTCGTGGGTCGTGCTCGGCACGCTCGTCACGGACGTCGAGATCGAGTCGACGCCCGCGCTGGAGCTCGATTGCGGCTCGTGCCGCCTCTGCATCGACGCGTGCCCGACGGGAGCGCTCGACGAGCCGGGGACGCTCGACGCGAACAGGTGCTTGTCCTACTGGACGCAGTCCCCTGCACCGATTCCACAAGAGATGCGCGCGCCGCTCGAAAACCGCGTCTACGGCTGCGACATCTGTCAGGACGTCTGCCCGTGGAACCGGGGAATCGAAAAGCGCAGGGCGGGCGCTGAAACACGGGGGGAGCCGGTCGTCTCGCTCGTAGACTGGCTCGACTCGGACCCGGCGGACCTGGCGCAACGTTACGACCGGCTGTACGTGCCGAACAACGACGGCCGCTACCTGCAGAGAAACGCACTCGTCGCGCTCGGAAACTCCGGAGGCGCAGAGCACCTCGAGGCCCTCGAGGCTTTCGACGATGAGCATGCAGCGTGGGCGAAAGCTCGAATCGAGGAACGCGCATGATGACCGACCTCCTCCATCTCCGACAGACGGAGCGCTGGATCGCATCCGTCCGCCTGGGCGGCGTCCTCTTCGCGGTGCTGCAGGTCGTGCTCAGCACGGGCTATCCGCCGGGCTACTTGCGCGACGCCTGGATCGTGACCGCGTTGTTCGCGCTCGGGTCGGTGATTGTATTTGGGCTCAGCCGCCGTGACCTACCGCGTCCGCGGCAGCTCGGGCTCGCACTGACCGCGCTCGCATTCGACACGGCGATCCTCTCCGCGTATCTGCTCATCTACAACTTCGAGAACGGCAGCCCGATCCGGCAGGTGCTCTACCTCGCAGTGACGGAGGCCGCGGTCCGCTTCGGGATCATCGGTCCGCTCCTGCTGACCGTCGCGACGGTGCCCGTGCTGATCGCGTTCGAGCGTCTGCGCGCGGACCGCGTAGGTGAGAGCGTCCGTACGGACTTCGTGACGTTCCAGGTGGGCAGCCAGGTGATCGTCGGCCTGATTGTCGGCTGGCTCGTCCTCCGCCTCGGCCGCGAAACGGCGGTATCGGATGCACGCGCGACCGAAGCCGAACAGTTACGCGACGCACTCGGCCGCCGCGTGGATGTCCTCGAGGCCGCAAACCGTTGTGCCCGCGCGCTCGCGTCGTCTCTGGTTCTCGAAGAAGCGTTCGGTGCGTTCATTCGCGAGGTGCGCGGCCTCGTCCCGTTCGACCGGATCGCCGTCGTCCTGGTCGAAGGGGACCGGCTCGAGGTGCTTGCAGCGGCGGGCGCGGGCGCGGACGAAGTTTTTCCGGTCGGCTCGTCGAGACCCGTCGCAGCCTCGATCTTCGAGTCAATGGCGGGTGGACAAACGTCTACCGTCGCGACATGGCGGACAAGCAGCACCCCGAGGAGTCGCAGCTTCTGAAGCTCGGTCTTCGCTCCAGGCTGACCGCGCCACTGCTCGTCGGCCCAACCCCGATGGGGCTGATCTCCTTCGTTCGCCGCGAGCCCGACGCGTTCACGTCCGAGGAGGTCGAGCTCGTCGCGCTGATCGGCCGTCTGGCCGCGACGGCGGTGCAGAACATCCGCGCGTACGACGCCGAGCATCGGACGGTCGAGGAGCTGCGTCGCCTCTCAGCACTGCGCGCGGATTTCGTCTCGCTGGTGTCGCACGAGCTGCGCAGTCCGATGGCCGCGGTGATTGGAGCAGCCCAGACGCTGGAGCAACGCTGGCGTGAGCTGTCGCCGGAGCAACGGACGTCTTTCCTGTCGCTGATCTCAGGCGAGACCAGCCGTCTCGCCGAGCTGATCGCCGACGTGCTCGACACGTCGAGAATCGAGGCCGGCACGTTCACGTACAGGTTCGAGGACGTCGACATCGGCGAGCTCGCCGAGGAGGCAGTCGCCTCGGCCTCGGTGGGACA
>JALYLO010000284.1 GCA_030774175.1 Actinomycetota bacterium | reverse complement strand
GATCATGTCCTTGAGGCGTCCGAGGATGCGGTAATCGCCTTCGACGTCGCGTTCGGCGACGTCGCCCGTGAGCAGCCAGCCGTCGCGGAACGCTGCCGCGGTCGCGTCGTCGTTGCGCCAGTAGCCGGGGAACACATTCGGCCCGCGAACGAGCAGCTCGCCTTCCTCCGACAAGTCGCACTCGACGTACGGATACGGCTTGCCGGCCCAGCCGGCCTTGCGGCGCGCGTCGCCCGGCGCGAGGCAAAGGACGTTCGGCGCCGCCTCGGTCAGGCCGTAGCCCTGCACGATGTCGACACCGCGGTCCGACCACGTGTCGAGGAGCGCCTCGGGCATCGGAGCTCCGCCGACCACGGCAAGGCGAAGCGACTCGAGGTCGGCCTGCGCGAAGCGAGGCTCCTGCGCCATGAACAGGTAGTTCGCCGGCACGCCCATCATCGTCGTGATGCGTTCGCGCTCGATCAGGTCGAGCGCGCGGACCGGCTCGAATCCTCGCTCGAGGACGAGCCGCGCTCCCTTCCACCAGGCGAGGATCGACTGCACGTTCCAGCCCCCGCAGTGGAACTGCGGCAGCACCTGGAGGACGACGTCGTCGGGCCGCACTCCGGTCGCGAGGTCGAACGAGAGGTTCGTCCAGAAGCAGTTCGCGTGCGTGAGCAGCGCGCCCTTCGGCTTGCCGGTCGTACCGGACGTGTAGATCAGCAGGAGCGGGTCGTCGTCGTGCGGGGCCGAGGGGCTCGCCCGGTCAGAGACCTGGCGCGCGGGCCGCACGGACGCGAGCCCGAGCGCGGCCTCGCCGAGGGATCGGTACCCCTCCTCGACGAGGAAGACCGAAGGCTCCGCGTCGTCGAGCTGAAAAGCGATCTCGGCCGGCGCGAGGCGCCACGAGATCGGGTGCAGGATCGCCCCCGCCTTCGCGCACGCGAACATCGTCGCGGCGTGCTCGCCGGTGTTGCCGGTGAGCGTCGAGACGCGGTCGCCGTGGGTGAGCCCGTCTGCGAGCTCGTCGGAGCGTGCGTCGAGCTCCGCATACGTCCACGTGCGGCCGGTCTCCTGGATGGCGATCCGCTCGGGAGTGATCCGTGCGCGGTCGCGAATGATCCTGTCGATTGTCAGCACTGTCCGTTGCAGGAACTCCGTCATTGCAGGAACTCCGTGACGATCCTGACGAACGCGTCGGGCTGCTCCCAGAAGAAGAGGTGCCCTGCGCCCGGGAAGCGCTCGATACGCGCGCCTTCGATGCGCCGCCCGAGCACGTCGGCGTTGCGGTGGTCGACGACGTTGTCGTCGGTGCCGGTGAGAATCAGCGTCGGCGCGCCGATCTCGCCGTCGACGCCGGCGAAGCTCATGCCCGCCGCGGCCTGCGCCCGCCACCCGGCCGGGTCGGGCGGGTTCTCGAGGCGCCGCCGGTAGAGCTCGTCGACGAGGCCCGGCGGAGGTTCCGAGCCGAGGGCATTCTCGACGAAGCGCCGCAGCGCCACCTCGGGCGCGAGCGTCGCAGACGCGGCGAAGAGCCGCACGGTCACGTCTGGCATCGGGACGGTCTCGGGGCCGCCGGGCGTCGTGCAGCAGAGGACGAGCTTCCGCACCCGTTCGGGCGCCGCGACGGCGACCTCCTGCGCGACCATCCCGCCCAAGCTCGCTCCGAGCACGTGCGCCCGCTCGATGCCCGCTTCGTCGAGCACCTGGAGCGCGTCGCCGGCCAGTTGGCGCGCCGTGTACGGCCCTTCCGGCTTGTCGGACTCGCCGATGCCTCGATTGTCGAACCAGAGGACCCGAAACCGCTCTGCGAGTCCCGGCACGACGGGATCCCAGCTCCAGCGCGCGTAGCCGAGCCCCTGAATCAGGAGCAGGGGCACGCCGTCACCCCGTTCCTCCCACGCGATCTTCATCGCTGCATCGCCTCCTGGAGCCGCTGGAGCGTGCGCGGCCGGCGCACGCGGCCGATCCGGGCCAGGCCGCCCGGAACGAAGAAGACGACGAGGATGAAGAGCACGCCGAGCACGAACAGCGGCTGCTGGAGCGGCGTGCGCAGGACGTTCGGCAGCGAGGAGACCGCATGCGACGACGACGCGTCGCCGAGCCTTTGGTTGGCCCAGGTGTAGAGGACGCCGCCGACGAGCGCGCCCCAGCGCGTGCCCGTCCCGCCGATCACCACCATGACGAGCAGCGTGAGGGTGAAGTTCGCCGAGGTGACATCGGGTGTCGCACCGCCGAGCAGCAGCACGTAGACGACGCCGCCGGCCGTCGCGAGGAACGAGGCGAGCACGAACGACATCAGCTTGTAGGCGTACGGCCGCAGGCCCAGCACCTCGACGCGCAGCTCGTTCTCGCGGATCGCCTGCCAGATGTGCCCGGGGGAGGAGGCGACCGCCCACTGCACCACCGCGAAGACGACCGCGAGGTAGCCGAGCGCGACCCAGTAGAGGTGCTTCGTGTTGAAGATCCCGACGAGGCCCGCCGGCAGCCTCGTGTAGTCGGTGCCGAGCCCTTCCTCTCCCCCCGTCCAGCCGTACGGGTTCTTGAACGCGAGGATCGAGCCCGCCTGTGCGAAGGCGAGGGTGACCATCGCGAACGCGATGCCGCCGACGCGCAGCGAGACGGCGCCGAGGACGAGCGGCAGCACGATCCCGACAAGCGCGGTGAACGCGAGGCCCTCGGCGAACGTCCAGTGCCACTTGGTGAGCGCGATCGCCACCAGGTAGACGCCGACGGCGAAGTAGAGAGCGTGACCGAACGAGAGCAGGCCGGTGAACCCGAAGAGCAGGTCGTAGGTCATCGCGAGCCCGCCGAAGAGAAGGCAGAGCGCGAGCAGTTGCAGCGTGCCCGGGGTGTTGATCGAGCTCTTGAAGACGTACGGAATGTCGAGCGTCAGCTTCGGCACGAGCGCGAGCGCGGCGAGCAGGACGACCGGTACGACGATGCGCCTCACGCGAAGCTCCCGGAGAGGCCGCGCGGGCGAACCAGCAGCACGATCCCGAGCAGCAAAACGACGCTCAGGTCTCCGAGCCCGGACGAGGCGTAGTAGTTGGCGTACTGCTGCACGAGCCCGACGACGATCGCGGCGATCGCTGTCCCGCGCAGGGAGCCGAGACCGCCGATCACGACGACGATGAACGCGAAGATCAGCAGCGAAGTGCCGCGCGAGGGGTCGACGGTGCCAAAGTAGACGTTCGAGAGGACGCCCGCGATCGCCGCGGCGACCCCTCCGATCGCGAACACGAGCGTGAAGGCGCGCCGCACGTCGATGCCGAGCGCGGTCACCATCGCGCGGTTCTCGACGCCCGCGCGGATGATCAAGCCGTAGCGGGTGTGCCGCAGGAAGGCGTTCAGCCCGGCGAGCACGACGATCGCGGTGACGATCTCGATGAAGCGGTCGTTCGGGATCGACGCGCCGAGCACGGAGGTGGTGTTTCCGAGCCAGTGCGGAGCGGGCACCGCGCGCGCGTCGTTGCCCCAGATCGCGACGATCAGCGCCGTCGTCGCGAGGCTGAGGCCGACGGTCACGAGCACCTGCTCGATGTGCCGCTTGTAGAGCGGACGGATCAGCACGAGCTCGACGAGCGCGGCGAACAGGCCGCCGGCGAGGAGGCCGACGAGCGAGCCGATCAGGAACCGCGGCAGCACCGCCACGCTGCCGAGGCGCGACTCGGTGAACCACATCGCGTACGCGCCGACCGCGAGGAACGAACCGTGGGCGAAGTTGAGCACGCCCATCAGTCCGTAGATCAACGAGAGCCCTGACGCGACGAGGAAGTACATCGCGCCGAGCCCGAAGCCGGTGATCGTGAGGAGGATGAAGGTGCTCATCGGCGTAGGCTCGACGGAGTCGAATAGAGGGTCATCGGTGCCCCACGCCGAGCATGCGGTGCACCATCGGCTGGTCGGCGAGCAGCTCCTTCGCCGGGCCGATGTGCACGACGCGACCCGTGTCCAGCACGACGGCGTCGCGCGCGACCCGCTGCACGACGCCGAGATTCTGCTCGACGAGCAGCACCGTCGTCAGCTCCGAGACGCGCTCGAGCACGCGGGCCACCTCGGTGACGAGCAGCGGCGCGAGGCCCTTGGTGGGCTCGTCGACGAGCAGCACGCGGTTGCCGTTCAGGAGCGCCCGCGCAATCGCGACCATCTGCTGCTGCCCGCCCGACAGCGTGCCGGCGAGCTGCTTGCCGCGCTGCTTCAGCTCGGGGAACAGGTCATAGACGAGGTCGTACCGCGGCTCGGCGTCGCGTTCCGCCAGGCGAAGATTCTCGTCGACGGTGAGGCCGGAGAAGACGTCGCGGTCCTCCGGCACGTAACCAACGCCACGCCGCACGATCTTGTGGGTCGCGGTCGACGTGACGTCGCGGCCGTCGAGCTCGATCGTCCCGCGGCGGTCGACGAGCCCCATCAGCGCGCGCAGCGTCGTCGTCTTCCCGACGCCGTTACGACCGAGCAGCGCGGTGACGCCGCCCTCGGGCACGTCGAACGACACGCCCTGGAGGACGTGCGCCTCGCCGAGGTGCACGTGCAGGTCGCGAATCGCTAGGAGCGGCACGAGGGGCCTGATGTGGATTTGGGTGCTTGTGGGGATGTCTCAGACCAAGCAGGTCGCACGGGGCGGGCGCAGGACATAGCGGTGCCTACGTTCAAGCCCGACCCGGGCGAGCTGCGCAGCGTCTGAGGCGTCATCCGTGGGTGCGTGTTATTCACATCGGGCCTCTCAGATCGGCTCTCCGAGATAGGCCTGCTGCACCGTCTCGTTGCGCATGATCGCGTCCGGCGTGGCGACCGCGAGCAGGCTGCCGTGGTGCAGGACGGCGATGCGCTGTGCG
>JALYLO010000283.1 GCA_030774175.1 Actinomycetota bacterium | reverse complement strand
AGCTTTCACCGAATCATCGCCGCCTATTCGCAGGAGGAAGCAATTCCTGCGGAGTTGGTGTTGCGAGACGAGTTGAAGCCGCGCCTCCCGCTCCTACGCGCACTCGGCGCGACACAACAACATCATGACCTCGAGGTTGTCGATGAAGGGCTATGGGTCTCGGCGCGTGCCATCCCGATTGCGTGGGTGGTTGACGCTCGCCTCGTCTCCCCGCGACTGGAGGGCTGGCGCGAGGACGTGCTCGGGAACGTCGACTACGCGGTGGTCAGATCCCGGGCTTCGAGCCGACGCCCGTGACGGTGAAGCGCTCCGACGCGATTGCGGGCGCCATGACCCCGTACGGATAACGCTCGCCGTAGAAGTTCTGCGAGTTCACGAGCGCGACCTTGTTCGTGAGCCCTAAGACGTCGCGCAGGAAGTCCGGCACCGCGACCGTGAAGCGCAGGTTGACGAGCGGCTCGACGATCTTGCCGTCGCGAATGCGGAACGTTCCGTCGCGCGTCATGCCGGTGATGATCCCCTCGCGCGGATGCACGACACCGAGATAGTGCAGCCGCGTGATGTAGAGGCCGTCCCCGACCAGTTCTGCGAGCTCCTCCACCGATTCGGCGGTGCCGGGCAGCACGGAGAGCGCCGACGGGAGCGGGCCCCAGTCGCGCAATTCGGCAGGCGGTGCGTGGCCGGTCGACTCGGCACCGTCGCCGGCCTGTGCCGCCGTCGCCCGATCCCAGACGACGCTGTGGGCGACGCCTGCCTCGACGAGCTGCACGCGTCGTTTCGGCGTGCCCTCGAAGTCGAACGCCTTCGGCAGACCACGCGGATCGAGTGCGTCGTCCGCAATGGAGATCTTCTCGTCGAAGACCTTCTGACCGAGCCGTTCTGTGAAGTAGCTGCGCTTGTCGAGCAGCCCGAGCGCGCCGAACGAGTCGTGCGAGAAATAGTCGAGCAGGTCGGCGAACGCGTACGGTTCGAGCACCGCGCGGTACACGCCCGAATCGATCTCGGCGGCGCCTCTGGTTCGCCGGGCCTTCTCTGCGGCCTCGCGCGCGACGCCGATCGGATCGATGCCGCCGGCGCGCCACGCAGTCTGCTCTGCGTATCCCGAGCCGTTCTCGTCTGCTGCGACAACGAGCGCGGTCGCATCGGTCATGTGCTGGTGGACTGACAGTCCCGTCGAGGAGACGACCGCGAGCTCGGAGACGGCGCTCGTGAAGAAGCCGTAGACCGGGGCGTCGCCGCCCGCGTCGATCGCCGCCGCCGCCAGGCGGGCCTGGTCGCCGGGCCCAAGCGCCGCGGTCTCGTCGTCGAAGCCCTCGACCTTGGGCGGGTCCGCGGGCGGGGCGAGCCCTGGGAAGGCTTCATCGGGCGGCGCGCTCTCCGCCGCGTCCGCTGCGCGGCGAGCCAGTTCGGCGAGCCCAGCCGGGTCGATCTTGTTCGTCGTCGCGACGCCGGCGCGGTTGTCGTGTACGACGCGCAGCGTCACCATCGCGTTTTCGATCAGCGTCGGCTGGTGCACCTCCGACTCGGCGAAGCGCGCGAGCCCGGAGTGCTCGACGTGCGCGACGGCCTCGGCCTCGCCCCCGGCTGTATCGAGCGCGGCCTTCGCCACGTCGAGTGCGTTCACGAACGGACCCCGACCTGCACGTTCCGAAAGCGCGCGGGAGCGGCGCCGTGTGAGACGTGCGCGCTCTGACCCGGTTGACCTTTGCCGCAGTTCGTCAATCCGTACAGCAGCCACGAGTCGCGTCCCGCGACCGCGTCGAGCGAGCCCCAGAACTGCGGCGTGATGCCGGTGTAGGTCGCGTCGCGCAGCATGCGCCCGAGCTTGCCGTCCTTGATCTCCCAGGCGATCTGCGTGCCGAACTGGAAGTTGAGCCGCTTGTCGTCGATCGACCAGCTCCGGTTCGTCTCCATGTACACGCCCTCGTCGACGTCCGCGAGCAGGTCGTCGAGCGTTCCCTCGCCCGGCTCCAGGTGAAGGTTCGTCATGCGCACGAGCGGCATCCGGTTCCATCCGTCCGCCCGCATCGAGCCGCCGTGGCCGAC
>JALYLO010000282.1 GCA_030774175.1 Actinomycetota bacterium | reverse complement strand
GCTCGCGACGCTGTGCTGGCGGCGACCGCAGCGCAGAGGGCGCTCGCGCCGACGCCCGTGCGCGTACGGATCGGCGTCCACACGGGCGAACCGGCGCTCACCGACGAGGGGTACGTCGGCCTCGACGTCCATCGTGGCGCGCGCATCTGCGCAGCAGCGCACGGCGGTCAGATCCTCATCTCGAGCACCACGCGCGATCTGCTCGACGGAAGCGTTGAGCTCCGCGACCTCGGCGCCCACCGGCTCAAGGACCTGGCAGAGCCGCAGCAGCTCTATCAGGTCGTCGCCGAAGAGCTCGAGCAGGACTTCGCGTCGTTGCGGACGGAAACGGCGCCGTCGAACCTTCCGGTTCCTGCCTCGTCGCTAATCGGACGCGGCGACGAGATCGCCTCGGTCGAGCAGCTGATTCGGGACGGAGCGCGCCTCATCACGCTTACGGGGCCGGGCGGGACCGGCAAGACACGCCTCGCGCTCGCCGTGGCCGCCAAGGTCGCGTCGGACTTTCCCGACGGCTCCTTCTTTGTCGGCCTCGCCGCGGTGACCGATCCCGACCTCGTGTCGCCGATGATCGCGAGCGCACTCGGCGTGAACGAGCTCAGCGGGCAGAACCTCGCGCGGCTGCTCGGCGCCCGCCACATGCTGTTGGTGCTCGACAACCTCGAGCACCTCGCTGACGCTTCGCCGCAGATCGCAGGAGTTCTGGAGGCGGGCCCTGACGTCGTCGTCCTCGCGACGAGCCGCACACCGCTGCATCTGACAGCCGAGCGCATCTACGAAGTGCCGCCGCTGCCCGACGAGGACGCCGTAGCGCTCTTTGTCGCGCGCGCGCAGACAGCGGCCGCGCCGGAGGTCACAGAGCTCTGCCGCCGGCTGGACGGCATGCCGCTGGCGATCGAGCTCGCCGCCGCCCGCGCGTCGGTTCTGTCCCCGGCCGCAATCCTCGCTCGGCTCGAGCAGCGATTCGCGCTGCTCACCAGCGGCCCGCGCGATGTCCCGGAGCGGCAGCGCACCCTGCGGGCAACGATCGAGTGGAGCGTCGATCTCCTGGACGACGAGGCACGGCTGACGTTCGGTCGCCTGTCCGTGTTCGCACGCGGATTCACGCTCGAGGCCGCGGAGGCGATCTGTGGCGACGACGTGCTCGAGCCACTCGCGACGCTTGTCGATCACAGCCTGTTGCGACGGACCGGTGAGCGGTTCTGGATGCTCGAGACGGTCCGACAATTCGCGCAAGAAAGCCTCGCGGAGACGGCGGAGGAGGACGAGCTCCATGAACGGCACACGGTGTACTTCCTCGATCTGGCCGAGCGTGCGTACGCCGGCCGGCTCGAGGCGGAGACCCGCTGGGCGGACACGCTCGAGGCGGAGCTCGAGAACCTGCGAGCAGCGTTCGACCGGCTGGCGCCGGACGCCGCGTGCCTGTTGCAGCTGACAGGAGCGCTCGGCTGGTTCTTCCATCTGCACTCCCACCTCGCCGAGGGACGCGAGCGACTCACCGCCGCGCTCGCCGAGCCGGGCGACGATCCACGCCACCGCGCACGCGCGCTCGCCGGTGCGGGGGCGATCGCGGGCTGGACTGGAGACCTGCGGAGCGCGCGCGATCAACTCGAGGCTGCGATCGCGCTGTGGCGGGAGCTCGGCGAGCCGGTCGAGGTCGGGCTCGCGCTCGATGCGCTCGGCTGGTCGCTGTTCGCCTCCGGAGAGGATGTCGAGGCACTGCAGCGGTTCGAGGAGGCGCTCGCGCTTTTGCGCGAGGTGGGAACGCCGCTGCTTGTCAACAGGGCGCTCGTGGGCGTCTGCCAACTCCTGGTCGCGCTCGGTGACACCGAAGCGGCGGAGCCGCGGGCACATGAGTTGCTCGAGCTCGCACGCCGCGAGGACGACGTCCGCTCGGAGCATTTCGCGCATCACTTCCTCGCCGACTGCGCATTGATACGCGGCGACTGCACGACGGCCGACGACCGGTACCGGCGCAGCCTGCTGGCGGCACTGCCGCTCGGCGACGCGATCGAGACGAGCTTCGAGATCCAGGGCGTGGGCATGGCGGCGGCCGGGCTCGGTTTCCCCGAGCGAGCCCTGC
>JALYLO010000281.1 GCA_030774175.1 Actinomycetota bacterium | reverse complement strand
ATAACAGCAACGAAGCGGGATGCGCGAGGCTCGCGCATGCGATTTTGCGCAGCCTTTACAACGCCCGCCGCCCGCTGCTTGATCCTGTCGAACTCGGCCTGGTTGCCCTGGTAGCAGCGGAATTGAGCATTTGTATCCAGGGTCGGGGCCACGTTCAGTCCGACGCCTCGAGCGTCCAGCTAGCATCGAAATCTGCGGACCTGGGGCCCGCAATTGCGCATGAGCAAACGTCTCTCACACTTCGCGATCGACCTTCCGGTCGCCGATCCGGGTGTCCCGGACACGCGTTCGCCTGCCCGCCTGCTTCTCTGGGCCGGGCGGTTCCAGCGCGGCACTCTGCTCGTCGGGGTGCTTTTCGGTGTGCTTTGGATGACGGCGCAGGCGATGATGCCGTTCGCGATTGGTCGGGCGATCCAGACCGGGATCGTCGAGCACGACAACCGCTCGCTCGCGGTTTGGACGCTGACACTGCTTGGCCTCGGGATGCTGCAGGCCTTCGCCGGGGTGATGCGCCACCGCTACGCCGTCTTCAACTGGCTGCAGGCCTCCTACCGGCTGATTCAGGTTGTCGCTCACCACGCGGCACGCTCTGGGCCGGCGGTGCGTAGCGAGCTCTCGACCGGGGAGGTCGTCGCGACGGTGTCGAACGACGCGATCCGGGCGGGTGGTGCCTTCGACATCACGGCTCGGCTGGCGGGCGCGATCGTCGCCTACGTCGTCGTCGCGATCATCTTGCTTTCCTCGTCGGTGACGCTCGGGCTTGTTGTGCTGCTCGGCGTGCCGTTGCTTGTCTTGCTGCTCGGCTTCGTGATCAGGCCGTTGCAGGCCCGGCAGCGCTCTCAGCGTGAGGAGGTCGGGCGGTTGACGGCACTCGGCGCGGACACCGCGGCGGGGCTGCGCGTGCTGCGCGGGATCGGCGGCGAGGACGCGTTCCTTGCCCGTTACCGCGCGCGCTCGCAGCGCGTGCGCCAGGCTGGTGTGGAGGTGGCGCTGCCGCAGTCGACGCTGGACGCGTCGCAGGTGTTCATTCCTGGGCTGTTCGTGGTCGTCGTGACGTGGCTCGGCGCGCGGTTCGCGCTCGAGGGCAGGATCAGCACGGGCGACCTCGTCGCGTTTTACGGCTACGCGGCATTCCTCGTGATCCCGCTGCGCACTTCGGCGGAGGCGGTCGACAAGATCACGCGCGCACTCGTCGGCGCGCGCCGGATGCTGACGATCCTCGCGGTCGAGCGGCCCGTCAGCGACCCGGAGTCGCCTGCGGCCGAGCCGCCCGTCGGCGTCCCGGTCAGCGATCCCCACTCCGGCCTGGTCGTCGCGCCGGGTGAGCTCGTCTGCCTGGTCTCCGCGGATCCCGACGACTCGGCGGGGATCGCCGACCGGCTCGGCCGTTTCGGCAACGCGGACGGGGTCGCTCTCGGCGACGTGCAGCTCGCCCAGTTGCCGGTCGAGACGGTGCGGCGGCGCATCGTCATCAGCGAGTCCGACCCGGTGCTCTTTGCCGGGACGCTGCGCGGCGAGCTCGACCCGTGGGGTCGGTCGAGCGGCGACACGGCGATCATGGAGGCCGTCTCGGTCGCGAACGCCGAGGACATCCTCGACGCGCTGCCCGACGGGCTCGGCGCGACCATGGAGGAGCGCGGCCGCTCGTTCTCGGGCGGTCAGCGCCAACGTCTCGTGCTCGCTCGAGCGCTGCTGTCGGAGGCCGAGGTGCTTGTGCTCGTCGAGCCGACGAGCGCCGTCGACGCGCACACGGAGGCGCGGATCGCCGAGCGCCTGCGTCAGGCGCGCGCGGGCAAGACGACGGTTGTCCTCACGACCAGCCCGCTCGTGCTCGACCGGGCAGATCGAGTCGTGCTCGTCGAGGGTGGGGTCGCGGTCGCGGAGGGTCGCCACCGCGAGCTGCTGCGCTCACACGCGGGCTACCGCAACGTCGTCACGCGCGGAGAGGACGACCCGGCATGAGCAATCTGCTGCCGATCGCGTCCGGCCCGGAGCTGCGGGCGCAGGCCAAGGCGCTTGCGGGCCGCCACCGCTCCGGGCTCGCGCGCGTGGTCGCCCTGCACGTCGCCGCCGGCGCGACGGGCCTGGCGGGCCCGCCGGTCCTCGGCAACCTCGTGCAGTCGGTGCGGAACGGCACCACGACCGGCCACATCGACGAGCTCGTGCTCGTGCTCGCGGTCTTCCTCGTCGCGCAGACCGTGGCGACGTTCTTCGCACGGCGCGCGTCGTGTGTGCTCTCTGAGCAGATGTTCGCCGAGTTGCGTGAGGACTTCATGCGCCGCGTGCTCGCACTGCCGCTCTCGACGGTCGAGCGGGCAGGCACCGGCGACTTGATCTCGCGGACGACCGCCGACGTCGACTCGATGACACGCACGATCCGGTTCGCGCTGCCGGAGACGCTGATCGCCGCGATCACCGCGACGCTCACCGTCGGCGCCGCGATCTGGGTGAGCCCGCTTGCCGCGCTTCCGGCTGTCGCGGGCGTCCCCGTGCTGATCGTCGGCACGCGCTGGTACCTGAAGCGTGCGCCGTCCGGCTACCTGTGGGAGCGGGCGTCCTACGCCAAGCTCGCCGGCACCGTCGGTGAGACGGTCGAGGGCGGGCGCACGCTCGAGGCGCTCGGCCTGAACGAGCACCGCGTGCGGCGGCTCGATGACGACCTTGCGGAGGCCTACCGTGCCGAGCGTCGCACGCTCTTCCTGCGTACGGTCTGGTTCCCGTCGGCGGAGTTCGCCTACGTGTTGCCGGTCGTCGGCGCGCTTGCCTGGGGCGGCTGGCTCATGGCGGGCGGCCATGCGACGCTAGGCGAGGTGACGGCGGTCGCGCTCTACATGGTGCAGCTCGCCGATCCCGTCGATCGGCTGATCTCGTGGCTCGATGAGATTCAGGTCGGCACGACGTCGTTCGCGCGGCTCGTCGGTCTCGCCCGGGTGCCGCCCGACCGCACCGCGACTGACGACACGCCTGACAACGACCGGTTGAGCGTCCAGGATCTTCATTACGCCTACGTCGCCGACCGTGACGTGCTGCACGGCATCGACCTCGACCTCGTGCCGGGCGAGCGCGTCGCCGTCGTCGGCCCGTCGGGCGCAGGCAAGTCAACGCTCGGCCGGTTGCTCGCGGGCATCCATCCGCCGCGCGCCGGCCGCGTCGAGATCGGCGGCGTCCGCCTCGTCGACCTGCCGCTCGACACGCTGCGGAAAGAGGTCGCGCTCGTCACGCAGGAGCAGCACGTCTTCGTCGGCACGTTCGATGAGAACCTGCTGCTGGCGCGGCCCGACGCAGCCGAGGAGGATCTCGCAGGCGCACTACGCGCGGTCGACGCGCTCGAGTGGGCCGAGGCGCTGCCCGAAGGGCGGCAGACCGTCGTCGGCGCCGGTGGTCACCCGCTGACGCCCGCGCAGGCCCAGCAGCTCGCGCTCGCCCGGCTCGTGCTCGCCGACCCGCACACGCTCGTGCTCGACGAGGCGACGTCACTGCTCGACCCGCGCGCAGCGCGCCATCTCGAGCGCTCGCTTGCCTCCGTGCTGGAAGGACGCACCGTCGTAGCGATCGCGCACCGCCTGCACACGGCGCACGACGCCGACCGTGTCGCGGTGGTCGAGGAGGGGCTGCTCGAGGAGATCGGCACTCACGACGAGCTCGTCGCGCGGGGCGGCTCCTACGCAGCGCTCTGGGACTCGTGGCACAG
>JALYLO010000280.1 GCA_030774175.1 Actinomycetota bacterium | reverse complement strand
GGTCGAGATCTCGCACGACGGCCGGTACCTCTTCGCCGTCAACACCGCGGCGCCGAGCATCTCTCGCTTCTCGATCGCAGCTGACGGGACGCTGACGCTGCTCGGCAGCACGCCGTTTGCCAATCCCATCGGCGTCGGGCCGGTCGATACACGGCTGAGCCCCGACGGCGGGACGTTGTGGGTGGTCGATGCGGCGGCACACGCGCTCAGCGCCTTTTCCGTGAGCAGCGGCAACCTGACCGAGTTGCCCTTGCTGCAGACGCAACTGCCGCTCGGCGCAACGCCGTTCGGCATCGTCGTCACCTAGCTCGACCCCGGCGCGTCCAACGTGAACCTCGTTCGAGACCGGTTCGAGCGAGGTTCACGGGGAGCTCCGATTAGTGCACCGTTCCGGAAGTTCCGTGATGATCCTGGCAGGCGAAAAGCAAGTCGGGCAAGGACGCAGGGAGCCCCGATAGCGGTGTTCTATCGGGGCGACCGAGGACGCAGCTCGGCGCAGCTTTGCAGCCGCCAGGGCGCGCGAGACTTTCGGAACGTTGCACTAGCACCTTGACGAGTCTGTGAGCTACGCCACGTTCAGCCGTTCCCGCAGGGACGCGATCTGTTTGCGCAGTTCTGCGTGTTCTGCAGCGAACTCGGCTTGCGCTCGTAGCGACACCTCGTTGGGGAACGCGGCCACTCGCTCGCTGATCACCTCCAGGCGGTCGCTCACGAATCGCTCGCGGCGCTCGAGCCGCTCGAGCCGCTCGAGCGCGGCGAACAACTCGTGGACTGTCGGACCTTCGGACATGCTCCTGTCCCGCTCCTTCGGAAGCGGCTTGTGACGCTTGCAGCGATCGGACGGCTAAGCCTGCCTGGTGGGTTCCTTTCGCGCAGCGACCTGCGCGATGTTGACTTCTGGTTGCCTTCAGCGCGAAGATCGGTTCCAGCCATTCGGTGGCCGGCCGCCAGACCAAGACACGGGGGAACGTGAGCCGACGAAGCCGGAGCACGTCTGGCAGCTGTCAGGCAGAATAAGCAGCGAAGGCGAAGGAATGGATGGCTGATCTGCGGCAAGACCAGGAGCAGGGGGGCGCTGGGCAGGAGGGCGCGATCGACGCGCAGCGTCGCCAGGATTGGTTCTCACAGGTTCTGGGTGACACCTGGGAGGCGGTTGGCGACGGCACATATCGCTTCGTCGGAGAGCACGCGCAGGCATCGGCGCCCGACCCACTCGAGCCCTCCTCGAGCGAATCGTTGATCGAAGACCTCGCTCCGAGCTCCGCGGCCGGCGCCGAAACGGCAGACCAGGCGATGAGCGCCGACCGTAGTAGCCAGAAGCGTGGCCTCTGGCGTCGACGCTGAGGAGTCTTCCAGGCTCGCCGGAAATCCGTCCGAGGCGGCTCGCCGTAGGTAACCCTAGAACCTAGATCTAGGAGGGGAGTTCATGCATAGATTCGTACTGCGCACCACGCTTGCGGCCGCGGTCCTCGTTCTGGCGCTCGCCGCGGCGGCGCGGGTGCCGGCGGCGCCGCCGGGCGGCGAGTACACGGTCACCCCGCTCGTCTCGGACGTCCCGGGAGCCGCTGCCGTAACCGACCCGAACCTCGTCAACGGCTGGGGGCTCGCCCGCAGCGCGACGAGCCCGTGGTGGGTCTCGGACAACGGCACGCTGAAGTCGACGCTCTACAACGGCGCCGGGGCGATTGTCCCGCTCGTCGTCGGCGTCGGCGGCGTCGACGGCGGCCCGACGGGCGCGGTCTTCGCCGGGATCGCCGGTAAGTTCCAAGTCGCCACCACAGCCAGCCCGACGACGCTCGGGGCGGCGAGCTTCATCTTCGCGAGCGAGGACGGGATGATCCGCGCGTGGAGAGGCGGCTCGACGGCCGCCCTCGTCACCGCGCAAGGCGGGCCGGGGGCGGTCTACAAGGGACTCGCGATCGCGCAACCGCCGTCCGGTCAGCCGCTGCTCTACGCGACCGACTTCCACAACGCGCGCGTCGACGTCTTCGACGGTACGTGGCACAACGTCACGCCCGCGGGCTCCTTCGCCGACCCGACTCTGCCCGGCGACTACGCGCCGTTCGGGATCCAGACGATCGGCTCGCGCGTCTTCGTCAGCTACGCGAAGCAGGACGCCGACGCTCACGACGAGATCGCCGGCGAGGGCCGCGGCTTCGTCGACGCGTACGACTTCGAAGGGAACTTGCTTGCGCGCGTCGCCCAGCACGGCCAGCTCAACGCGCCGTGGGGTCTCGCACTCGCGCCCGCAACGTTCGGCCGCTACGCGGGGGACCTGCTCGTCGGCAACTTCGGCAACGGCGAGATCAACGCCTACGAGGAGGCAGACGCCGGGTTCGAGCACCGCGGCACGCTCAGGGACTCGGCCGACGGGAACAAGCTCACGATCGACGGGCTCTGGGCGCTCGAGTTCGGCAACGCCGGCTCGAACGGCTCGCCCGACACGCTGTTCTTCACCGCCGGGCCTAGCGACGAGTCGCACGGGCTCTTCGGAACGATCACGGCGGGCTGAGAATCCGATCTCGGGTGCGCGCCCCTGCCGAGGCTGCGATTCGCGGCTCGGCAGGGGCCAAGCCAGGGAGCACCCGCTCGGGACCGCGGGCGCCGGACGTCGGCCGCTCCGGTTGGTAAGGTCGCCCGTTATGCCGCGCTGGTCGACTCTGAGCCGGGAAGAGCAGAAGGCGCGTCTCGACGCGTTGATCGCGGCGAAGTTCTCGAAGGCGGTGACCACCTCGAGGTCATTGGCGGTGCACGTGGTCGGTGTGCGTCGCGGCCCTGCCGCTCGGCCGAGCGGCCTCGGCCGTGCCCCGACCGACGAGGGGCGCGCCGGTTTCCCACCGGGCGTCGGGAACGCTTTGCAGGTCACCCGTTCGGGCGATAGCCCACCGGCCCGAGCCGATTCAGGATCAATGCAGCCGACAGATCCGTTCTACGCCAAACGCGTCACGGACGACCGGCCATTAATGCGGCGCCGATCCCGCTCCTAAGACTGGAGAGGGTCGCGCCACGTGGCGGAACGGAAACGTGTTGTTTTCGAGCGCGCAAAGGTGCATGATCGTCGGGAAGCCGAAACGCCGCTCGCCGAAAGGCGCGGCACTCCTAGGCGGCTTGGAGATCGGCTCTGCGGCGAGTTCCCGTCCTTTTTCCCCGGGCGGGTCTCGCCACGGTCCCGAACAGGTCGCGCGCTGCGAGACTGCGTTCGTACCGCGCGGCGATTCGCCGAGTCGCGCACAGCCTCGTCAACGCCGCCTCCGGAGGCCTTCCTCCGCGTCGCTGAGCTCAGTCGCCGCGCGCTCAGCTTCGGCTCGCTTCTGCCGAGCTTCCTCTGCGAGGATCGCGCTCGTCCGCGCGGCCTCCTCCGCCGACTGTTCGGCCTCACGTGCTTCGCCCGCACGCCGCCGCGCTTCCGCTCGCAGTGCCGAGACCCGCTCGCGCGCCGCGCGCCCGACCTCGTCGCTGCGCCGGCGGGCCGGCTTGACCGCCTCCAGCGGCCCGAATCCCACGGCCTGCAGCTCGTCCGTCAGACGTCCGCAGTCGAGCAGCACGCGCGCGTCCTCGTCGACGGCAGCGGCTCGCAGCGTCTGCCCGAGGCGGTCGAGCAGGGCCGGCGTCGCCCGCGTGCCCAGGCGCTTGCGGGCGGCGGCGAGCAGCGCCCGCACCGCGTCCCGCTCCGCGCCGGATGCCTCCGCGATGTCATCGGCCGCGGCCTTGCCGCGCAATGCCTCCTGCTGCGTCTCGCGAAGCCGCTCCCCGGCTACGAGCAGATCCCCTACGAGCTTCCGGTCCGTGCGGACGAGGTTGTTCGCGGCCCACGCGACGGCGCTCGGCTTCGTCAG
>JALYLO010000279.1 GCA_030774175.1 Actinomycetota bacterium | reverse complement strand
AGATCGACCTTGGGGGACGCGTGTGCGCCGGGGATCACCTTGCGGTTGATGTCGGCGGTCGAGATGATCCCCCACTTGACAGGCTGCGTCACGTCGACTCCTTCGCGCGTTTGAACGAACGGACCTGCGTAGTATCGCCCTCCAGATGACCGAGATCGGTGTTGGCATGCTGGGCTACGCGTTCATGGGCAAGGCGCACTCCAACGCGTTCAAGAAGATCGCGTACATGACGTGGCCCCCGCCGCTCGAGCCGCGACTCGTCGGCATCGCGGGCCGCAACGAGCAGGCGGTCGAGGAGGCGGCGAGGCGCTACGGCTACGAGTACGCGACGGACGACTGGCGGAAGCTCGTCGCCGACGACCGGATCGGCCTCCTTGACAACGGCGGCCCGAACTCGCTCCACGCGGAGCCGACGATCGCGGCGGCCGAAGCCGGCAAGCACGTGATCTGCGAGAAGCCGCTCGGGCGCGACGCGGACGAGAGCTACGAGATCTGGCGCCGCGTCGCGGCCACGGGGGTGAAGCACCTGTGTGCGTTCAACTACCGCTTCGTGCCGGCCGTCCGGCTGGCGCGGGAGCTGATCGAGGCCGGCGAGCTGGGCGAGATCCGGCACTTTCGTGGCCGCTATCTCCAGGACTGGGCCGACGACCCGACCCTCGACACCTGGCGCTTCGACCCGGACGAGGCCGGCTCCGGCGCCCTGGGCGACCTGGGCACGCACGTGATCGACCTGGCGCGGTTCCTGAACGGCGAGATCGCGACCGTCTCGGGCTTCCTGAAGACGTTTCTCCCCGGCCGGAAGGTCGACGACGCGCTCGAAGCCGCAGTCGAGTTCGAGAACGGCTCCGTCGGGACGATCTCCTCGACGCGCCTCGCGCTCGGGCGGCGCAACGCGTTCCAGTGGGAGCTCAACGGCTCGAAGGGGTCGCTCGCCTTCGACATGGAGCGTCTGAACGAGCTCCAGGTGTTCCGCGCCGAAGGCGACCGCGCGCGCGGCTTCAAGACCGTCCTCGTGACGGAGACCGACCACCCGTTCACCGAGCACTGGTGGCCGCCCGGCCACATCCTCGGCTGGGGCGACACCTTCGTGCACGAACTGCACCACATGCTGCAGGCGATCGCTGCGGACACGGATGTCGCCCCGTACGGCGCCACCTTCGAGGACGGCTACCGCGCCTCCGAAGTGGGCGACGCGATTGTGCGTTCAGGGCAGAGCGGGCGGCGAGAGACTGTCACGTACCGTGCGCTTGGTGGTGTCTGACACCGTCCGCGGCGCTCGATGCGCGCGGCGGTTCGCCAAGGTGTCTGACACCTTTTCGTCGTGCGGCGCGCGCTCTTAGCTCGAACGGGTGTCAGACACCACGAGCGTCGCCTTGCCGCCGCGGTAAGCGAACGCCTCGGCGAAGCGGTCGAGCGGCACGCGCAGGCCGACGAACGCCTCGAGCGCCTCCGGCCAGCGCCGGCGGACGCGATCGAGCGCCTCGACGGCCGTCAGCCAGTCCTGCCGATGGGCGTTAACGCTGCCGAAGAGCACGCGGTTCTCGAGGATCGCGTCGACGCCGATGACGGTGCCGTCGACGCCGACCGTCTGGTTGCGCCCGTCGATGCCGAGGAGGCACGCGACACCGCTGCGGCGGAGCAGGCCGAGGCTGGCCGCCATCACCTGGGCGTCGGGCACGGCTGCGATCACGAGGTCGAAGCCGCCGGCGTCCTCCCGGAGCGCGTCGAGCGGCACGTTCGCCGTCGAGACATACCGCGCACCGCTCGCGGCCGCGAGATCGGCGTGCGGCTCGAGGGACGCCGTCCACACGTCGACGCCGGCGAGCCGCAGCAGGAAGGTCGAGAGCATCCCGATGGCGCCCGTCCCGAGCACGAGCGCGCGCTCGAGCTGCCAGGGCTGGCGACCGCCGATCGCGTGCGCATGGCGGATGGCTCGCTCGCAGATCGACGTGGGCTCGGCGAGCACGCCGAGGCGGCCGAGCGAGCGGGGGATGGGGATCACCTGCGACGCGTCCTCCGCGACGAGCTCGCGCGCGAAGCCGTCGAGTCGCGTGATGCCGCGCTCGCTGTAGTCGCCGGTGAGGCAGGAATCGGGCGAGCCCTCCTCGCACGCACGGCAGGCTGCGCACGAGCGGCGGACGGTCGCGGTGACGAGGTCCCCGGCCGAGAACCCGTTCCCGTCATGGTCGACCACGCCGAGCAGCTCGTGGCCCAGCACGAGCTCCGCGCCGTCTTCCGGCGGCACCCCGAAGTGCCCCTCGGAGATCTCCCGGTCGGTGCCGCACACCCCGACCTCGAGCACACGCACCAGCAGCTGCCCTGCGCCCGCGAGTGGGGACGGCAGCTCGGCGACGCGTGTCGAGTGGGCGAGGCCGGGACGGGTGACGAGCCCCTGCATCGTCAGCGCGCCTGCTTCCTCGCGGGGCTCATGGCGCCATGCTCTCACGGGGCGTCGTAGTGAGCGATCGTGTTGAAGCCGCGCGAGCGTTGGAGCGCGTCGTGACTCGCGCCGCGAGAATGCGCCGTGTAATGACGCGCATCCGCTTCGGGCTCCTGTCGACCGCCTCGATCAGCGGCGCGATCCTCGGGTCTCGCTCCGACGACGCGCCGTTCACGGTCGACGCGGTCGGGTCGCGCGACGCTTCCCGCGCCCAGGCCTACGCGCACGCGCACGGGATCGAGCGCGCACATGGCTCGTACGAGGAACTGCTCGCCGACGAGGGGATCGATGCCGTCTACATCGCGCTGCCGAATGCGCTGCATCACGAATGGACGATGCGCGCCCTGGCGGCCGGGAAGCACGTGCTCGTCGAGAAGCCGTACTCACGGGTGCCCGAGCAGGTGGACGAGGCGTGGCAAGAGGCCGTGCAGCGCGGTCTCGTGCTGACCGAGGCGTACATGTGGCGGCACTCCAACCAGACGCAGCTGCTGCGCGAGCTGTTGCCGCACGTCGGCGAGATCCAGGCCGTGCGGGCGTCGTTCTTCGGGATCCTGCCGCGCGACGATGACGTGCGCTTCGTGCCCGAGCTCGGAGGCGGTGCGCTGCTCGACCTCGGCTGCTACTGCGTGAGCGCGTGCCGGCTCCTCCTCGGCGAGCCCGCACGCGTCCACGGGGAGGCGTGGCTCGGCCGCGGCGGCGTCGATGAGCGGTTCGCCGGAATGCTTCGCTTCGGCGACGTCGTCGCGACGTTCCAGTGCGGCTTCACGGCGACGCTGAACCAGATCGAAGTGGTGGGTCGCGAGGGCGTACTACTCGCGCCGCAGGCCTTCGTCGACCCGCCGGGGATCGTGCTGCGCAGCGGCGAGGAGCACCGCGTCGACCCTGGCAACCCCTACCGCGCGGAGCTCGACGATCTCTGCGCGGCGATCCGCGGTGAGCGGCCGGTGCTGAACGGCCGCGCGGAGATGCTCGGTCAGGCGCGGGTGCTCGACGCGCTGCTGCGCTCGGCCGACGCGGGCACGCCGACGGCGCTCTGAGTACGGCGCGTGCTCCACGGCTACGGCGGAAACCAAGTCAACCGGCTCGCACGCGACGAATCACGATCCGACGAATGCCGCGCGTGCCTACGACAACCGGATCCGCGGGTCGATGACCGCGTAGAGGAGATCGACCATGAGGTTGAAGGTGATGATGCAGAGGGTCGCGAAGACGACCACCCCTTGCGTCGTCGGCAGGTCGAAGGCGTTGATCGCCTGGATCGCCGTCTTGCCGAGGCCGGGCAGCCCGTAGACCGACTCGGTGAAGATCGCGCCGCCGAGGGCGAGGCCGATGTCCATCCCGAGCATCGTCACGATCGGCAGCAGGGCGTTGCGCAGCACGTGCGAGCGCATCACTAGCCACTCGGGCGCGCCCTTGGCCCGGGCCGTGCGCACGTAGTCCTCGTTCAGCGCCTCCATCACGTTCGCACGGATCATCCGCGCATAGAGGGCAGCGAAGAGGATCGCGAAGGTGACCCAGGGCAGGAAGAGGTGGTAGGCCCACTGCACCGGCCCGCCGCAGCTGCCCGAGGGGTGGATGAAGTTGCAGTAGCCGGTGATTGGGAAGAGCCCCAGCTTGAAGCCGAAGAAGTAGGCAAACATCAGCCCGGTCCAGACCGGGAGGGCCGAGATCCCGATCAGCACGAAGACCATCGCTAATCGGTCGAGCAGCGAGCGCGGTCGCAGCGCCGAGAGGATCCCGATCGGCAACGCGATCAGCATCCAGAAGACCGCACCGCCGAACACCAGCGAGGCCGTCACCGGCGCAGCCTGGCCGACGACGTAGTTGACGCTCAGACGGTTCGTGAACGAGCGGCCGAGGCTCGGCTCCTTCAGATGCGGCGTGCCGTGCAGGCTGAACGGCATCAGCCGACCGAAGAACTTGCCGTACTGAACATAGAGCGGCCGGTCGGTGCCCAGATAGTGCGCCGCCCGCTTGATGCACTCCGCCGTCGCACGCTGACCACAAGCGAGCCGGGCCGGGTCGGCGGGGATCGCGTAAAAAATGATGTAGGTCACGACCGTGACCGCAACAAACGACACAACGGCCCACATCAGACGACGGATCAGATACCTGAGCACGAGTCAAAGGTACGCGACCGCTTGTTGACAGGTCGTGTGTCGACCGGCTGTATCGACAGCCTGCATCACGTGGATCTCTCTCGTCGATCGCCGGATGGTTAGATCTTCTTGCCGGGGTTCAGCAGGCCCTTAGGGTCGAAGGTCTGCTTGATCCGCTTGTGCAGGTCGTAGCCGGCCGCGCCGAGCTGGCCCTCGAGCTGGCCGCGCTTCAGCCAACCGATGCCGTGCTCGCCGGTGACCGTGCCGCCGAGCCGCAGCGCGAGCCCGAAGAGCTCGTGGCACGCCGCGTCGGCGCGACGCTGCTCGTCCGGGTCTTCGGGCGAAAACAGGAAGGTCGAGTGGATGTTGCCGTCCCCGGCGTGGCCGAACGAGAGCGCCGGGACGTCGTGGCGCACGCCGATCTCGATCGTCTCGCGGGCGACGTCGCGCAACCGGTCGAGGGGAACGGCGATGTCCTCGCTGAACGCTCCGCCGCGCTGCGCGAGGATCGCGAAGGCGGCGCCGCTGCGCCACCGCCACAGCTCGCCCACCTCAGAGGGCTCCTCCGGCGCGTGGACGGCGACGGCATCCTCGGTGAGCGCCTCGCGCAGTTCGCCCGCGACTCGGCGCGCTTCCGGCGCTGCCCCGTCGGCCTCCGTGATCACCATGAACGCTGCGCCTTCCGGGATCCCGAACGGGTAGGCGCCGCCCGAGAAGCGGAGCGTGACCGCGTCGAGGTACTCGATCGCGGCGGGAACGACCCCGGACGCGAGGACCCGCTCGATCGCGGAGATGCCCGCGTCGGCGTCGCGGTAGAGGCCGATCACCGGCAGTTCGAGCTCGGGCGCCGGAATCAGGCGCAGCCACGCCGCAGTGACGAGCCCGAGCGTCCCCTCGGAGCCGACGAGCAGGTTCTTGACGTCGTAGCCGGCGACGTCCTTGCGGATGGGACCGCCGATCCGGACGATCTCGCCGGGAGGGATCACCGCTTCGATCCCGGTCACCCAGTGGCCGGTGACGCCGTACTTGAACGCGTGCGGGCCACCGGCGTTGCAGGCGATGTTGCCGCCGATCTGCGAGATCTCCGCCGCGCCCGGATCGGGTGGGAAGCGCAGCCCGCTCTCGCGTGCGAGGCGCTGGACGTCGCCGGTGGTGACGCCTGCCTCGACGTGCAGCCGCCAGAGCAGCGGGTCGAACCGGCGGATCTTGTTCAGCCGTTCGAACCCGATCACGACGCCCCCCTCGACCGGGATCGCGCCGCCGGCGAGCCCGGTGCCGCCGCCTCGCGCCGTCAGCGGGGCGTCGTTCTCGTAGCACCACCGCATCACCGCGGCGACCTCGTCGACGCTGGACGGGAGGACGACCGCATCGGCCGTTCCCTGCACTCCGCGCCCCATCAGATCCGCGAGCCAGCGGCCCGCCGGCTTGACGAGCGACTCGGCCGAGACGACGTCCGCGAGACTCATGCGCGCGAGCGTACCCTGTGCAGGCAGTCATTCCCGAATCTCCGAGGAGACATATGAAGCTCGCTGCTTTTGCCGTGATCGCCGCAGCACTCGCCGTGCCCGGCGCGCTGGCGGCCACCCCGACGCTGAACGGCCTCGTCGGTCCCGGTTTCAACATCTCGCTGAAACAGGGCGGCACGAAGGTCTTGAAGCTGAAGGCCGGCACCTACGTGATCAAGGTGAGCGACAAGTCGGGCATCCACAACTTCCACCTGTCCGGCCCGGGTGTGAACAAGAAGACCTCCGTCGGCGCCCAGGGCTCGTTCACGTGGAAGGTGACCCTGACGAAGGGCGGCACCTACAAGTACATCTGCGACCCACACGCGGCGCTCATGAAGGGCTCCTTCAAGGTGGTATGACGGTTTTCTAGCGCCCGTTTGACGTGTCCCGGGGACAGGCTCCGGGACACGTCCTAAACGCGGGACACGTCCTAAACGGACGTGATCGGCAGCTCTTCGACGTCGTCGCGCGCGATGCTCCAGCCGCGGAGCTCGTCGAGTCGGAGTCCGTAGATCAGGAACGGCCGCCCCGACCACAGACCGGCCAGCTCGCGATCGGTGCGCGAGGGGCGCGGCTCGGTCTCCGGGTGGGAGTGGAACACGACGAGCTCGTAGCCCTCGTCCTCGAGGAACCAGACAGCCGGGTCGATCTCCAGCTCGTACCGGTAGGGCGAGGCGAGCCGGTTGCGGCCGCGGACGTAGCGCTCTGCGACCCCGTCCCTGAGCACGATCACGCCGCAGCACTCGTTCGGCGACTCCTCCGACGCGTGTGCACGCAGTTCGTCGCGGAGGCGGGCCGGGATCACCACCAGAGCGTTCCCTCGTCGATCTCGTCGCCGCGCCAGAACGGTGCCGACAGGTACTTCCAGCCGCCGTCGGCGAGCACGCACACGACGACGGCGCCCTCCGGCAGCTCCTCGGCGACGCGCCGCGCGACGTGCACGACCGCGCCGGCCGAGACCCCGGCGAACAACCCCTCGCGCTCGAGCAACGCGCGCACCGCCGCGGCGGCCTCGGCGTTCGAGACGAGCAGCTTCCGGTCGAGCTGGGAGACGTCGAGGATCGGTGGCACGTAACCGTCGGCGAGCGAGCGCAGGCCCATCACCGGGTCGCCGGGCAGCGGCTCCGCGGCGACGACCTGGACGGCCGGGAACGCCTCGCGTAGCCGCGCGCCCGTGCCCATCAGCGTCCCGCCGGTGCCGAGCCCGGCGACCAGAGCGTCGACGTGGGGGAGCTCGCGCACGATCTCTGCGCCTGTGCCGTCGTAGTGAGCGCGCGGGTTCGCCTCGTTCGCGTACTGGAAGAGCATCGTGTAGCGGTCGTCGCGCCCGGCGATCTCCTCGGCGAGCCGGACCGCGCCGTTCGACCCCAGCTCGCCCGGCGACTCGATGATCGTCGCGCCGTACAGCTCGAGCAGCGTGCGCCGCTCGGGCGTCGCGTTCGCAGGCATGACGCAGGTGAGCTCCAGCCCTTTCAGCTTCGCGACGAGGGCGAGCGAGATGCCGGTGTTGCCGCTCGTCGGTTCGAGCAGCTCCGCCCCGGGCGGGAGATTCGCCGCCTCGACCATCGCGAGCGCGACGCGATCCTTGATCGAGCCGGTCGGGTTCTGCCCTTCCAGCTTCGCGTAGAGACGGCGGCCGGGCGGTGCGACCTTCGTGAGCTCGACCAGCGGCGTCGAGCCGATCAGGTCGAGGAGCGTCTTAGCGACCACAGCCGCCGGCCATAGCCGGCAGGAGGATGACCGTCGAGCCGTCGCGCACCGGAGTGTCGAGACCGTCCCGCGTGCGCACGTCCTCGCCGTCGACGTAGACGTTCACGAACGGCTGAATCGCTCCGCCCGCATAGACGTGGGAGCCGAGTGCGGGCAGGCGGGCCGCCAGGTCGTCGAGCAGCTCGCGCAGCGTCGAGCCGAAGGCTTCGACCTCACGCGCCCCGCCCGCCTCCGTACGCAGCACAGGCGGCACCCTCACCATGGTCACGGCCGTTCAGATGCTCCTGCGCAGAACTCGACGTAGTCGACATACTCGGTGATGGTCGGGTGCGTGCCGCAGACGGGGCAGTCCTCGCGGCGCTCGATCTTCACCTCGGTGAACTCGGTGGCGAGCGCGTCGAAGAGCAGCAAGCGGCCGACGAGCGGCTCGCCGATCCCGGCCGCCAGCTTGATCGCCTCGTTTGTCTGCAGCGAGCCGACGATGCCCGGGAGGACGCCGAGCACACCGCCTTCGGCGCACGACGGTGCGAGCTCGGGCGGCGGCGGCTCGGGGAAGAGGCAGCGGTAGCACGGCCCGTCGTGCGGCCGGAAAACGGTCACCTGTCCCTCGAAGCGGTAGATCGAACCGTGCACGACGGGAATCCCGCGCCAGACCGACGCGTCGTTCACGAGGTAGCGCGTCGGGAAGTTGTCGGCGCCGTCGACGATCAGGTCCCAGCCGTCGTCGAGGATCCGGTCGATGTTCTCGGAGGTCAGCCGCTCGCGGTAGGTGAGCACCTCCACATCCGGGTTCAGCGCCGCGATCGCGCGCTTCGCCGAGTCGACCTTCGGCGTGCCGAGGGTCTCGAGCGAGTGCGCGATCTGCCGCTGCAGGTTGGTCTCGTCGACGATGTCGGCGTCGATGATCCCGAGCCGGCCGATCCCGGCCGCGGCGAGGTAGAGCGCTGCGGGCGAGCCGAGGCCGCCAGCGCCGATCAGCAGGATGCGGCTGTCGAGGAGCTTCAGCTGACCTTCTTCGCCGATCTCGGGGATCAGCAGGTGCCGCGAGTAGCGCGTGCGCTTCTCCGGCGAGAGCGTGCGGGGCATGGTGATCTCGAGACCGTTTCGCTTCCAGTCGGTGAAGCCGCCGGCGAGGGAGTAGACAGCCTGGTAGCCGAGCTCCTCCAGCGTCTTGGCCGCGAAGGCCGAGCGGTTTGCGGCGGCGCAGTAGAGGATCACCGGAACCGACTTGTCGGGCGCAACACCCTCGATGCGTGATTCCAGGTAGCCGCGCGGGACGTGCACCGCGCCGGGGAGGTGCCCCTCCTGCCACTCGTCGATCTCGCGGACATCGATCCAGTGCGCGCCCGCGAGGCCCTGCGCCCCGCGCGCGTCGATCTCCTGGATCTCCGCCTTGGTCCGTTGCAAGAGGTCGCGATACGTCGTCACACTGGTTGCAACGTTAGCGGCCGGGCGGCGCATTCCCGCTAGCCTCGTCGCGTGTCGCCGGCCGCGCGAGTTCGCCTGATCGTCGGCCTGCTCGCGGTGGCGGCGGCGGGCGCCGTCGCCGGCGTCGTCCTCGTGACCCGCCAGGACGCACCGCAGCCGAGGGCCCAGTGCAAGGAGCAGCCGCGCCCGCTCCTCGTGCCGGGCGTCGCCTCGTCGCGCAGAGGCATCGTGGCCGACCTGATGGCTCAGCCGTCCCTGGCCGCTGCGCGGGCGCTCGAGCCGGTGGCTCAGGCAGCGCCGAACGACCCGGTGGTGCAGTTCAACTACGGGATCGTCCTCTTCTGCTCTGGATATCTGAGCGAGGCCGAGCAGGCGTTCCGAGCGGCGAAGCAGGGCGGCCGAGACACCTTCTACGAGATGCGTGCGGACGAGATCCTGCATCCGCAGTTCTTCGCGCCGGCGGACGGGCTGTATCCGCTCTTCGAGCCGACGGGGAACGACCCGCTGCTCCTGCGCGGCGTCGTGCTCCAACGCGCCGGCCGCCAGCACTCCGCCGAGCGGCTGTACGCGCGGGCCGCCCGGCTCCACCCTGGAAGCGACGAGGCGCACGTCGCCGAGGCTGTCGGGCGCTTCGACGAGGACGACCTCGCTGCATCGTTCTCCCGGCTCGGGCCGCTCGTGCGCCGGTTTCCGCGCAGCCAGTCGGTCCGTTACCACCTCGGCCTGCTCCTTGCCTGGACCGGGCAGCGCGAGCAGGCGATCAAGGAGTTCCGTCTCGCGCGCCTGCGCGACCCGAAAAGCCGGCTCGGGAGGGAAGCTCAGACGTTCCTCGACGGTCTTGTGTCACATGGGACTAGTGCGACCCAAAGATGAGCCAAACGGCCTATGCAGCCGTCCGCAAGCGATGGCAGCATGGTGCATCCGCGTGAACGGGGAGGCGGTGTCAGCTCAGGGCAACGAGGGGGAGCCGATGAGCACCAAAGAGGTTCAGGCGACGGAACTCTACGACGAGGAGGGTCCGGTCGCGGCCGTCATCGAGGACGATGAGGAGGGTCCGGCCGCGGCCGTCATCGTGGACGACGAGGAGACGACGCCGCTCGACGAGCTCGAGCCCGAGCCCGGCCCGACCTTCTTCGCCGGCCTCGAAGAGGCTTCGGAGGAGGTCGAGGACCCGGGTGTGCCGGACTTCTCGGCCGACTCGCTGCAACTCTTCCTCAAGGACGTCGGCAGGGTCGAGCTACTGACGGCCGCGCAGGAGGTCGAGCTCGCCAAGCGCATCGAGCGCGGCGACCACGGCGCGAAGCAGGAGATGGTCGAGGCGAACCTCCGCCTCGTCGTTTCGATCGCGAAGCGCTACCGCAATCAGGGTCTGCCCTTCCTCGACCTGATCCAGGAGGGGACGATCGGCCTCGTCCGCGCGGCGGAGAAGTTCGACTGGCGCAAGGGCTACAAGTTCTCGACGTACGCCACCTGGTGGATCCGTCAGGCCGTTGCCCGTGCGCTCGCCGACAAGGCGCGCACGATCCGCATGCCGGTCCACGTCGTGGAGAAGCTGAACAAGATCACCCGCACCGAGCGCAAGCTGCGCGCGGAGCGAGGCCGCGAGCCGACGGACGCCGAGATCGCCCTGGACATCGACATGAGCGTCGAAGAGGTCGAGACGATCCGTCGCACCTCCCAGGCGCCGGTCTCCCTGGAGAAGCCCGTCGGTGACGAGGAGGAGTCGGAGTTCGGGCAGTTCCTCGAGGACAAGCAGACGCCGCTTCCCGATGAGGCCGCCGACACCGCATTTCGGGCGGCAGCGCTGACGAAGTGCCTGAGCTCGCTCAGCTATCGCGAGCGTCGCGTGCTCGAGCTGCGCTACGGGTTGAACGGCGAGCAGCCGTGCACCCTCGACGAGGTCGGCCGTGCGTTCCAGGTCACCCGCGAGCGCATCCGCCAGATCGAGAATCAGGGCCTGAAGAAGCTCCGCGCGCTCGCCGACAGCCAGAAGCTCAGAGACGTAGCCTGACGCCCCTGGGCGCCGCGCGCTCCCGGCCGGCAGAGCCGGCCTTCGCGCGCGCGGCTCGCACCGCTCGGCGCAGGTCGCTCTCCGGGGCCGTGCT
>JALYLO010000278.1 GCA_030774175.1 Actinomycetota bacterium | reverse complement strand
GAGATCGCGCGCGAGCCTCGCGGCCTTCAACGTCCGACCCACGGACACGAGGCCGATGCCCTGGATCACCACAACCCGTGGGCTCGGGTCGCCGAGCCGGTCCTCGGTGCGGTGCTGCTCGAAGTATGCGACCTCGCGTTCCTGCCACTCGCGTACCCGCTGCCTGATCCGGTCGCCCAACACCACGGCGTCCTCGGCGGCGGGATCGAAGTCGACCCAGACGGGACGACGCCTCGTGTGCACGAGGTGGTCGGGGCACGCGGCGCCCACCTGTGAGAGCTCTGGCGACTCGGCGTCACACGCGAACTCGAGCACCTCCGCCGAGGTGTCGATCTGCAGGATCCGAGGACCGTCACCCGACACCGCGCCGCGCAACACGGGGAGAACCTCTGCGAGCAGCTGCAACCGCGCGGCGGCGTCGACGGGCTCGACCGCCCGCCCTCCGTAGAGCTCGCGACCGCGCGCCCGCTCCGCGGTGAACGCAGCGGCGCGGTTGATCGCGTCGAGGGTGGATGCGTACGACTCCTGCGCCGTGTCGCCCCAGGTGACGAGGCCGTGCTTCGCGAGGAGCACGACCTTCGCCTCCGGATGCTTCGCGACAGCCTCGGCCACGAGCTTCGAGAGCGCGAAGCCGGGGCGGATGTACGGGATCCAGACAGCGTCGGACCCGAAGCAGTCATCGGCCAGGCGCTCGCCGCCGACAGCGCCGACGATTGCGCCGATCGCGTCCGGGTGCGTGTGGTCGACGTGCGCGTGCGGGACGAACGCATGCAGCAGGGTCTCGATCGACGGGCGCGGCATCGACGGGTCGATCTGGCAGCGCGCGAGGTACGCCACCATCTCCTCATCACTCATCTCGGCACGCTCGGCGAGCGGCACGATCTCGTCGAGCCGCAGGCCGGTGAAGCCGCCGGGGAGAATCGTCGCGAGGTCGCTGCCCGAGCCCTTGACCCAGAGGACGGTCGTTTCCCGTCCCGCGTGGTTCGTCTCGCGCGTCTTGACGGAGGTGTTGCCTCCACCGAAGTTGACGATCGCCCGATCCGATGCGAGCAGGTTGGAGCGGTACACGAGAGCGTCGAGCTCGCTCAGGCCGACGGGCGGATTCCAACGGTTCTCGAAGATCGGCGGAACGGTCAGTGCCATGAAGCGCGCGCTCCCTGGTCGTGGTTGGTCAGATCCATGCAGCGGCCGTTCCGTCCACGCGTGCCTGCGCAACCCGGTCGGCGTACCCGGAGGCGCGGAAGGAGGCGATCGGATCGGCCGACGCGCCGAGCTCCTCCCGCACCTTCGCGCACAGGGGGCGGACGTCCGTGTCGTACGCGTCGACGAGGATCCTGTTCGCCGCCAGGACGTCGCCCTCGGCCTGTGCGCCCTCGAGTGCGGCGCGATCGACGAGCAGCGCCTTCGCATACGCATCCTGCAGCTTCAGAACGGTCTGGATCATCGCCTCGATCTTCGGCTCGATCGAGTGCGACTGGTCGATCGTGAGTCGTACTCCGGTCTCGAACGCGCCGGCCTCGACCAGCTCGAAGAAGATCCGGAAGACCTGGAACGGGTCGATCGAACCCACGATCAGATCGTCGTCGCCGTACTTTCGATCGTTGAAGTGGAACCCGCCGAGCCGGCCTGCAGCATGGAGGAACGAGACGATCTGCTCGATGTTGACCCCGTGTGCATGATGGCCGAGGTCGACCAGGACGTTGGCGCGGTCGCCAAGCTCATGACAGACGAGCAGGGCCGACCCCCAGTCGGCGAGATCCGTCGCGTAGAACGCCGGCTCGTAGAGCTTGTACTCGACGAGCAGCTCCATCTGATCGCCGAGGGCGCCGTACACCTCATGAAGCCCGTCGAGCAGCCGCCGCCGCCGGGCGCGGAGCGAGTCCTGGCCCGGATAGTTCGTCCCGTCCGCGAGCCAGAGGGAGATCGCGTCCGAACCGAGCTGTGCGGCGATCTCGACACACTCGCGAACGTGCGCGACGGCGCGGGCACGGACGCCCGCATCCGGGTTGCAGAGACTTCCCAGCCTGTACTCCGGCTCCTGGAAGAGATTCGGGTTGATCGCACCGAGGCGAAGTCCGAGCTCGCCCGCTCGGTCGCGCAGGGCGATCAGGTTCTCAACCTTGTCCCACGGGATGTGCAAGGCAACCGACGGTGCGATGCCGGTCAAGCGGTGCACCTCGGCCGCGTCCTCGAGCTTCTCGAACGGGTCACGCGGGGCGCCCGGCTGCGCGAAGACCGCGAAACGTGTGCCGGAGTTGCCGAACGCCCACGACGGGGTCTCGACCTCCTGGGCGCGAAGCGCCGCCTCCACGCGGCCGACGTCGTCGCCGCGGTCGGCGAGCTTCTCGGCGATCAGGTCGTAGCCGAGCGTCATCGGGTCAGCACCTCCGAGTCGAGGACGGTTCGGAACCGTCCGTAGAGCGCATTCCAGGCGTCGCCCGCGGCGTCTGGCTCGAAGAGGCGGAGCTCCGTCGAGCTCCGAACGACCTGCCTCATCTCCACCAGGGAGCCCACGTCGCCGAACGCGTGCATCTGCACGAGGACGTTACCCAGGGCCGCGGCCTCGACCGGCCCCGCGAGGACGGCGCGCCGGGTCACGTTCGCGGTCAACTGGCAGAGGAAGGCATTCTGCGAGCCGCCGCCGACGACGTGGATGGTCTCGAGGCGGCGGCCCGTCACCTGTTCGATCTGCTCGAGGACGAGCCGGTACTTGCAGGCGAGGCTGTCGAAGATCGCCCGCAGGAGTGCAGGCCGTTCCTCGGGGACGTCCTGCCGCGCGCTCGCGCAGGCGGCTCGAATCCGCGCCGGCATGTCGCCCGGCGCCAGCAGGCCCGGAAGATCCGGGTCGAAGAGGGCGCCGCTCGGCGCGGCAGCCGCAAGCTCCGCGAGCTCCGCGTACTCCGGCGCGTCGCCCTCGCGCAGCCAGGCGCGGCGACACTCCTGCACGAGCCAAAGACCCATCACATTCTTGAGCAGGCGCGTCGTGCCGCCGAAGCCTCGCTCGTTCGTCAGGTTCAGCCGCTGCGCCTGCGGCGTGAGCACCGGCCCGTCGAGCTCGACGCCGACGAGTGACCACGTCCCGCTCGAGATGAACGCCGCACCGACGGACGCGAGGGGGGCCGCGACGACCGCGGATGCCGTGTCGTGCGACGCGACGGCCGCCACCGTCGTCGAGCGCGGCAGCCGGGTCGCTTCGGCGACGTGCGGCAGCAGCCCTCCGAGAATCGAGCCAGGCTCGATGACGGGCGGGAAGATCCGCGCCGGCAGGCCGAGCCGCTCGATCAGCTCCCGCGACCAGTCTCCGGACCGCGCTGCGAGCAGTTGGGTCGTGCTTGCGTTCGTCACCTCGGCGTAGCGCTCGCCGGTCAGCCAGTACGCGAGTAGGTCGGGGATCAGCAAGACCGTCGCCGCCCGATCGAGCCCTTCCATCGCGAGCAGCTGGAAGAGGGTGTTGATCGGCAGAAACTGGATGCCCGTGATCGCGTAGATCTCGTCTGCAGGGACGAGGCCCAGCGCCCGGCTCATCGAGGCCGCACCCCGGCCGTCTCGGTGGGAGAGTGGATTGGCGATCAGCGCGCCGCGAGCATCGAGCAGGCCGAAGTCGACCGCCCACGAGTCGATCCCGACGCTCCGTACCTGCGCATCCGACTTGCCGACGCCGGCAAGCGCGCCGCTCAATTCGCCGAAGAGGCCGAGCGCGTTCCAGTACAGCCCGTCCGGCAAGCGAACGGACTGCGTCGGGAACCGCCGCACCTCTTCGAGAGCGATCCGCTCGCCGTCGAACCGTCCCACCATGGCGCGGCCGCTCTCGGCCCCGAGGTCGAACGCAACGTGCACCGCGCTGCTCACGACGCGCCTTCCTTCAGGATCATGCCCTCGCCCCGCAACTCACGACGCCGCAGCACGTCGCGCGCGCGGCGCACGAACGACGACCCGTTCGGAATCAACACACTGAGGAGCAGCAGCGTCCCGGTGACGACGCCCAGCGCCCGCTGCTCGAAGTTCGTCAGGAAGAGCGCGCTCTGCAGTCCCGCGAAGACAGCGATCGCGAGCACGACGCCGACGATCGTCCCGCGCCCGCCGAAGATCGAGACGCCGCCGAGGAGCACGATCGTCACGACGCTGAGCTCGAGCCCGAGCCCGTTGTCCTGAACCGCAGTCGAGAGGCGGAAGGTGTAGAGGACGCCGGCAAGCGCACAGACGACGCCGGAGACGGCGAAGAGGATCAGCTTCGTCCGCTTGACGCGAATGCCGGCGTACCGTGCCGCCTCCACGTTGGCGCCCATGACGAACAGTGAGCGGCCGACCGGGGTGGCGTGGAGCACGATCGCGAACACGACGGCGAGCACCGCGAAGAACCCGACGGAGTACGAGAGATAGCCGCCGGTGTGCGGCAGGGGCGTGACACCGATGTCCGTGTACCTCGTCGGGAAGCTCGAGACGGTGTTCGGGCCGAGAATGATGATCGCGATCCCGCGATAGAGCGTCAGCGTTCCGATCGTCACGGCGAGCGACGGCAGACCGATCCTCGTGACGAGGAACCCGTTGAAGGCCCCTGCGACGGCGCCGACGACGAGCACCGTTGCGATCACGAGCGGCATCGGCCAGCCGCGGAGCCAGAGGTCGCCCAGGAGCGCGCTCGAGAGGCCGAGGATCGACGCGACGGACAGGTCGATCTCCCCCGTGACGATGATCAAGGTCATCGGGAGCGCCATGATCGCCACCTCGCCGATCGACAGATTCATGTACAGGAGGTTCGAAGCTGTCAGAAACTGAGACGAGGCGTACACGCCGAAGATCACGACGGCGGCAAGGGCGAACAGGAGCCCGACCTCCCACCGGACGGAGTCGCGGAGACGCTCGCGAAGGTCAAGCACCAAGATGCGCCCTCCGCTTCCGCAGCAGCGATGCGAGCTTGAGCGAGATCCCCCGGTCCAGCGCGATCGCACCGAGCAGCAGCGCGCCGGCGATCGCCTGGTTCCAGAACGGCGAGACCCCGAGGACGTAGAGCGCGGAGAGGATCGACTGCAGGAGCAGCGCTCCGAATGCGGCACCCACGACGCTGCCGCTTCCGCCGAAGATCGCCACGCCGCCGACGACCACCGCGGCGATCACCTGGAGCTCGTAGCCGCTCCCGGCGGTCGAGTCGATCGTGCCGTACCGTGCGGCATAGAGGACGCCTGCGAGACCGGCGACCGCGCCGCTGAGGACGAAAGCAGTGAAGACTCGGCGGCCGCTCGGGATCCCGGCGAGCCGCGCCGCATCCGGGTTCGAGCCGATCGCATAGAGCTCACGCCCTGAGCGAAACGACCGCAGGTAGTAGGCGCCGGCCGCGACGACCGCGGCGACGATCACGGCGAGGATCGGGATGCCGAGCATCGTCTTCTTCGGGATCTCGATGAAGGAATTCGGCAGCGAACTGGCGACGACCTGTCCGCCGCCGACGATCAGGACGTCGACTCCGCGGATGATGTAGAGCGCGGCGAGCGTCACGACGAGGCTGGGAACCTGCCCCACGACCGTCAGGAAGCCGATTGCGACACCGCAGGCCATCCCGATCGCGAGGCCGGCGAGGAATACGACGGGGATCGGGATGCCGTGGTGGTGGCCGAAGAGGTCGGCGGAGAGGAACGCCGAGAGACCGAGGACCGACCCGATCGACAGGTCGACGTTCCGGGTCAGCACGACCATCGTCTCGCCCAGGGCAAGCAGCGCGAAGATCGTCGTGTCGACGAGGATGAACTGGATGTTGGTGAGGTCGAGGAACCGCGACTGGATGGACGCGGTCACGATCACGAGCAACGCAAGGACCGCGACGATGCCGAACTCGCGCACGCGGAACACGAGGTCGACAAGGCGGCGCGGGTCGCTCGTGATGCCGCCGGCAGATCTTTCCGAGCCGAAGTCGGCGACGACCGTCATGCCGCGGCTGCCTCGAGCTGCCCTGTCGCCGCGGCGACGATTGCCTCTTCGGAAGCCTCGGAGTGCGCGAACTCGGCAGCGACCCTTCCTTCACGCATCACGAGGATCCTGTTCGCGAGCCGCAGCACCTCCGGCAGCTCTGACGAGATGACGAGGACAGCGACGCCCTCCCCGGCGAGCTCCTCGAGCAGCCGGTGCACCTCCGCCTTGGTGCCGACGTCGATTCCGCGCGTCGGCTCGTCCACGATCAGCACCCGCGGCTTCCGACCGAGCCACTTTGCCAGCACGACCTTCTGCTGGTTGCCGCCCGAGAGCGACGTCATCGGATTCGAGATTCGGCCGTACTTCACCTGGAGTCGTGCCGCCCAGTCCCTCGCGAAGCGGCGCTCGGCGATGCCGTTGATGAGCCCGGCGCGGCGGAGCCGCCGAAGCGACGCGAGCGTGATGTTCCGCGCGATCGACATGTTCATGACCAGGCCCTGCTGGCGCCGGTCCTCAGGAACGAACGCAATTCCCGCCGCCATCGCCCCCGTCGGCGAACCGCGGCGCCAGGACTTCCCGTTCACGGTGACGCTGCCGGCGTCGAACCGGTCGATGCCGAAAATCGCGCAGGCAACCTCGCTCCGCCCCGCGCCGACGAGGCCTGCAAGCGCAACGATCTCGCCCGCGCGGACCTCGAACGAAATGTCGACGAACACGCCCTCGCGCGTCAGCCGCTCGACGCGAAGGACGGGTTCGCCGATCGACTGCTCTTGTGGAACATGCTCGACGAGCTCGCGGCCCACCATCGCACGCACGAGGTCGTCGGCGGTCAGCCCCGGAAGCTCTCTCGACATGACAAGGCGACCGTCGCGAAGCACCGTCACGCGCTGGCAGAGCCCGAAGACCTCCTCCAGCCTGTGCGAGATGAAGAGGACTGCCGCGCCGGCCCTCCGAAGGGTCTCGATCACCTGGAACAGACGTTTCACCTCGACCGCTGAGAGCGCCGCAGTCGGCTCGTCCATCACGATCACGCGCGCGTCGCGCGAAAGCGCCTTTGCGATCTCGACGATCTGCTGCTCGGCGATCGAGAGACCACGAGCGATCCGCGCGGGGTCGAGCGCGATCCCGAGCCCTGCGAAGATCCGGGAAGCCTCCGCGTTCATCGCGCTCCGGTCGATTCGCCGCGCGGAGCGCAGCGGCTGCCGGCCGACGAAGATGTTCTCTGCGACTGTCAGATCCGGGAACTGGATCGGTTCCTGGTAGATGATCGCAAGCCCAGCCGCTGCCGCGGCCGACGGCCCCACCAGCACGGTCTCTCGCCCTTCGATGCGCAACGATCCGCGGTCGGGCAGGTGGACGCCCGCCAGGATCTTGACGAGGGTGGACTTCCCGGCCCCGTTCTCGCCCACGAGCGCGTGCGCCTCGCCCGCGTACAACTGGATCGAGACATCATCGAGCGCCTGGATCGCCCCGAATGCTTTCGAGGCGCTCTGCAGGTCGAGGAGAAGTGTGGGTTCGGGCACAGGCGTTGGAGGAGCGGGGTGTGCCGCAC
>JALYLO010000277.1 GCA_030774175.1 Actinomycetota bacterium | reverse complement strand
AGGTCCGCGCCTGATCCGGACTGATGCCCTGGCCGGTGAGCACGACGGTGAAGCCCCAGCCGGGGCCGGGCGTTCCGAGCGACGCCTTCGGAACGCTGAAGGTGATGAAGCGCGAGATCGCGTTCGCCGTGATCGACGCCGTCCCGAGCGTGTTCCCGTTCGCGTCGACGTACCGCTGCCCGAAGCCCTGAACCTGGACCAGGCGGCTCCACGCGAAGGCGGGCGCGATCGCGAAGTTGCGCAACGGATGGGCGGCCGCGGTCGACGTCGTGGCAGCGCCGGGCACGTGCACGTAGACGTCGGCGAGTTGCGCGCCGAGCGGGCTGCCGAACGTCTCGGACAGGTCGCGCGTCTTCAGCCGGAAGGTGACGTCGGCGCCGGAGTCGTAGACCTGGAACTCCTGGATGTCGAAGGCGCCCGGATGGAAGCCCCCATAGGTCGGGTACGCGTAGTTGCCCGGGCCGTTGTCGTCGCCGCTCGGGTCACTGACGTCGAGGAGCAGCGTCCCGGGCACGAAGTCGAAGAGGACGGTTCGCCGCGCGTGCGCCGTGCCGCCGCTCGGGCTGACGGCGACAATGTTGAGGACGTTCGTGCCGCCCGTGACCGCGACGTCGACGCTGAACGAGCCGTTGGCGGCCGCGATCGTCGAGGCGACAGTCGTCGCCGAGTTCGCGTCCGTGTTCGTGGCGGCGACGTAAACCGTGTTCCCGGGGGCAGTCGTGCCGGTGACGGTGACTGGCGAGCCGGCGACGGAGGAGTTGTCGACCGGGCTCGTCACCGTCAGCGTGGTCGTGCCCTGCGAGTGGGCGACGTAGCGCGAGTGCGTCACCGCCGGCAGCGCGACGTTCCGGCCCGCGGCGAGATCGGCCGCGAGCCGCACGAGCGACGCGGCCGACCAGGTGAGCGGCGAGGCCGAGCCGGCGGCGCCGCCGTTCGCGAAGCCGATCGACGCGACGGTCGGATCGGTGCCGTAAGGCGACGCGGCCAGATCCGGCAGCTCCCAATCCTGCTCGGGAATCAGCCCGACGCCCGAGGCGAAGTTGCTCATGCTCTTGAGTAGTGACGCCGCGCCCGCCGCGTCGCCGGCCGCGAGGCTCTGCTCGCCGCGCTCGGCCGACAGCGCCGGCCAGAGGTGCCCGGTGCCCTGCCCGCTCGGCGCCCACGGCCGCCCGTCAGTCGCACGGTCGCCGTAGCCGTCGCCGTTGTAGCGGTGCCAGCCCGGCCCGCTCACGGTCGTGCTCTCGATCGTCGCGTCGACCACCCGCAGCGACTGGACGACGTCCACGTCGCCCGGCGACAGCTCACCGAGGCGCACAAGCTCGAGGAAGCCGGCGTCGATCACAGCGCGCTGATCGAGTGTCGGGCCGCCGTTGCCGACGTTGTACGAGATCGCCGCGTTCGGGTCGCCCGTCTTCGACAGGCGGATGAAGTACCGCGCCGCGAGCGGGCCCGTCGTCGTCACCGTCCAGCCTTTGATCGACCGCTGCCAGTCGTCCGCAACGCCGAGCCACACCGCGGCCGAAACCGTGTCGCCGTTCGCGCGCGCGAGATCCGCCGCCGCGACGAGACCGGCGATCTCGGCCGCGATCGTCGACGGTGCAAAGCCACTTTGTTCCTCCCAGCGCTCGACACCGAACGAAGGCCCGTGGGCGGCGACGAAGTTCGCCGCCGGCTTGACGTGGTCCGCGTACAGCGACGCGTCGGTCAGCCCGAGCTGGTCGGCCATCAGGATGGGATAGGCGACCTCGTCGAGCTGCGTCCCGAACGAGTCCGGCGCGACCTTCCCGTTGACGAGGCTGTTGCGCGGCATCGACCCGTCCGGCAACTGCTGCCGCTCGAACAGGAAGAGCGTCGCGTCGCGCGCCGTGGCGAGGTCGCCGTCGGCGAGCAGGCCCGTCCACGCTTCGTACAGGTCGCGAGCGAACACCTCGCGGTAGGAACCGAAGTACGTGTTCGCGGGATCGCCGGCCGAGATCGCCTGCCCCCACGGCGAGGCGAGGCTGGCGACGATCGCGCCGGGGAAGGTCTTGTCCTCCGACGCCTTGATCACGTTGGCGCTGAGGTAGTACGCGTCCTCGAGCTGGTCGACGGTCTTGCCCTTGAGGCCGTGGAGCTTGTGGGACGGTTTGTTCAGCGAGCTGTCGTACTGCTTCCAGCCCTTCCTGAAGTCGGCGAGCGCCGTGCCGAAGCCGGCGCCGAGGGAACCCTCGGCCGCGTCCACAGCCGAGGCCTGCGAGGCATCGAAGCCGAGCGCGAGGAATGTCGTACCGTCGTCGTTCAACGCAACCCTCGCGGTCTGCACGACGTTGCCGGTGTTCGCCTCCGGGTACGTCGCGGTCAAGGCGTGCGAGGCGTCGAGCTGGACGAGCCCGTCACTCGCCGCGCCGGCGAAGCCGCTCGACGCCTCGGCGAAGGAGCCGTCGAGCGCCGCGTACACCGGCTGCGCGTAGTCTCGGTTTGCGGCGTTCGTCGCGGTGACCGGGTCCGAGGAGACGAGCACGGGATCGCCGGTCGAGTCGTCGATCGTCGCGGAATCGGCGCCGCCGTTGCCGGCAC
>JALYLO010000276.1 GCA_030774175.1 Actinomycetota bacterium | reverse complement strand
CGGGCGGTCAGCTGATCTTCGTCGAGCACGTGCGCTCGAGCGACCCGCGCGTGGCGCGCTGGCAGGACCGGCTGGAGCGGCCGTGGCACGCCCTCGCCGACGGCTGCCACCCGAACCGGGCGACGCTCGCGCGGATCGAAGCCGGCCCGTTCGAAGTAGTGGACGTCGAGCGCGGCGAGCTGCCCAAGTCGCCGCCGATCGTCCGGCCGCTCGTCGCAGGGCGCGCGATCGCACACTGAACCGAAAAACCTGGGCTACGATCGAGGAATGCTCGCGAAAGGGATCGCCGCAGGCCTGGCTGCACTGGCTTTCGCGCCGTCGGCTGCGACCGTGACTCCGCCTTCGCGTCCCGGTCCGTGGGAGCAGATCGGCAAGGCCCCCACGTCCCGCCTCGCCGCAAAAAATGCACGTCTACAGAACCGCCCTGGGCACGAAGGCGCTGGCCTTCGTCGTCACCTCCCGTTCGCCGCGCCGGATTCACGTGTCCTGGTCGAGCTACTGCGAGGAGCAAAGCGACGACGGTTACACCGAGAACTACCAGGGCAAACTGAGCGGCGTAGCGCGAATCACCTCCTACCCACACGTGTTCGACGGGGCGACCCTCTGCTAAATCTATGTCAACACAGACGCGGTCAAGGGTGCCAGAGTGACCGCAGCGGTGTTCTCGTACTACAGGGCGTCCTCGCGCGGCCAGCGCGCGATCGTCGAGCCAGAGGCCTCGCCGACGCCACCACAACGGTATCGACCGAACTTTCAGCCGCGAGCACTAAAGGCGACGGATCTTCGCGAGGCGCTGCTCTACGGCCGCCGCACGGACCGCTTCGTCCAGCGAGCCGTGCTCAAGAGATACGCCGTCTCCGCTGACTTTCCGCGCTTACCCCACGCGCCGTCGTACCTCGTGTAGCCGCTCTGCCTCCTCGCCGGCTCGATTTGGGTCCCTTCGAGCCACTCGTTGTAGCTCGTGATCGTCACGACATCCGCGTGGGCTTCCAGCGCGGCGCGCCAGAGTCCGTCGTACGTCTTGCCGCCGCGCCGCTTCAGCACACGCGTGTCGCTCGTCGCACGACGGGCGCTGTAACCAGGTCCAACCGACGGCGCGCAGAGCAGCCGTTGGGCATGCGCTTCGCTGCAGATCCGGGCGAACGTGCGCGCGCCATAGGTGAGCGTGTCGTAGGTGTAGATCCCCTGAAAGCCAGCCCTCTTCGCGAAGCCTGCGAGCGGCGTCTGGGCAAACAGCCGTACACCCGTGAGCGTCGACGTCACCGCCTTCCAATCGGACGCCGTGAAGTCCGTTGCGTGGTAGACGAAGAAGTCGCCGATACCGAGTGTCCGCAGGTACGCGATATCGTCCCCTGTGCCGACGGCGGTGCGGCCCGCATACGGTTCGAGGTGTGCGGCGATGCCCACGCTATGTCTCCGTGCCGCGCTTATGACGAGCTTCAGGTTGGCGTCCTCGCGCGAGCCCTGTCCCCACCACGAGACGACCGCCTCACGAATGCCGGCTCGCGCAATCTCGATCATCTGCGCCTCGACAACGGCCGCGTCGCTCGACGAATATACGCCCCGCGCCGGGTAGAACATCGAGGCGATGTCCCCTGGCGGTCTGTGCCCGTTCTGTTGCCAGTGGTCGTAAGCGCCGTCGCGCTCCGGCGTCCCGTACCAGGGGTAGTAGAAGACTGCAACCGTAACAGCCGTCCGTTCAGGTTGCGCTGCGGCGGCCGGAACGAGCGCACACAGAAACATGACGAGGCACGAACCGAATCGCACGCGTGGATCGTAACCCAACGCTCTTCATTCACCCGTTGCCGCGACGCCGCGCGGCCACGTGTCAACGTCATGTCGGCGCCAAGCTTTCCGCGTTACATTGTCGGCCGGATGGGGAAGCGGACTTGCCTGCGAACTAGACCGACGCACACGCTGGGGCGAGGTACGCTCGCGAGTGCCCGCGTCGCGGTCTTGGCCGTGCTCATCACCATGCTGGCCGCCACGGGGACTCAGCGCCTCATCCGCGCAGATGTCAGGACAGAACACGCCGGCGTGCCTGCCACCGGCTCCGTGGAGGCCCCCTCTGCCGTTGAACTGGAGGACGGCCGCGCGTCGCCAGGCGCCATCCTCGCGCTGAATTGGACCTCCGGTCAGAACGTGACTCCGGTGCAGATCGCTCGGGCGCAGAGCCAGGCCAACGCGGTCTCGCAGGGATCGAAGGCTTCGTGGAAGCTAGTCGGCCCCTCGAACATCGGCGGACGCGTCGTCGACCTCGTCGTCGACGCGAATCACCCGCGCACGATCTACGCAGCTGTATCGGGCGGCGGAGTCTGGAAGTCGACAGACGCCGGGACCACCTTCGAGCCCGCCTGGCCCAACAGCGCGACGCAAACCATGGGCGCGCTCGCCATCGGCTCCGACGGCACGCTTTGGGCCGGCACCGGCGAGGCGAACCCATCCGGCGGCAGCCTCACGTACTTCGGCGACGGCGTCTACAAGTCAACGGACGGCGGGACGACGTGGCAGCACTGG
>JALYLO010000275.1 GCA_030774175.1 Actinomycetota bacterium | reverse complement strand
GGCTACCACGTCGTTCACGCGGACGAGCTCTCTTTCGAGGAGCGGCCGAACGTCGAGGGCGAAGCGCCGCGGCTCGCGGCCGACGTCACGGGTCCGGCGGAGCTGCAGCAGTCCCGTGCGCGCTTATGGCGTTACGCGCCGCACACGCGGGGACGGCGGCACGCGGATCATGCCCAGGAGGAGGTGTTCGTCGTCCTTTCGGGGACATTGACGATGCTGCTGGGCGAGCCGCCGGAGCGGTTCGACCTGCGGCCGACGAGCGTCGTCGCCGTCGAGCCGATGACTCCGCTCCAGGTGCGGAACGAAGGCGACGAGGAGCTTGTCCTCTTTATCTACGGCGCACCACCCGAGCAGGCAGGCACGGACTTCCTCGACGATCCCGGGCCGCTCTGAGCCTCGACGCAGCAGAATCGGTTTTATAATCCCGCAAACGGGCAAAATAGGTCCGGATACTGCGACAGGGGAGAAAAGTATGAGATCTCGATTGTTCTCCGCGCTCTGCGCGGCATTAGCATGCGCGGCACTCGTCGTCGCTAGCTCGGCGTCCGCCTCGCCGACCCGCACGTCGTACCTGGTGGTGCTCAAGCAGGGGCAGCGCGCCGCAGGCGTGCAGGCTGTCCGCGCTGCCGGCGGCCGCGTCGTTCAGATGAGCAAGATCGGGGTCGGCACGGTGATCTCGACCAATCCGGGTTTCGCGAAGGCGCTGCGAGCGTCCGGCGCGGTGTCCGGAGTAGCGCACAACGCCGCCGTCCACACCGCCTCGACCGTGGCCGCCGCGCCGCCCGCCGGCACCCACACGGTCGCGGCGGAGATCGCCTCTTGTTCGGCGCTCTACAGCGTTCCGACAGCGGTAGGCCCGGATCCGCTCAGTCCATGCCAGTGGGATATGCGGATCATCGGCGCGTCTCCGTCCGGGTCCTACGCCGCGAACCGCGGCGCCGGCGTCAAGGTGGGCGATCTCGACACGGGCATCGACCTGACACATCCGGACCTGACGCCCCACCTGGACGTCGCGAGGTCGTGCTCCTTCATCTACGCATCGACGCCGACCTCCGACCCAGCCGAGCAGGTCACGCCGGGCGACTGCTCGAAAAAATCGGCAGTCCAAGACCTGAACGGCCACGGCACGCACACCGCCGGGACCATGGCCGCTGCGATCAACGGATTCGGGACGGCCGGAGTCGCCCCTGACGCGACGATCGTCGCGCTCAAGGCAGGGACGATCGAGGGCTTCTTCTTCACGCAGTCCGTTGTCGACGGCCTCGTGTACGCGGGCGACCAGGGGCTCGACGTCGTGAACATGAGCTTCTTCGCCGACCCGTGGTTGTTCAACTGCCGTAACAACGCCGAGCAGCGGGCGATCGTGCAGGCTATCTCGCGCGCTTCGAGGTACGCCCAGCAGCACGGCGTCGTGCTCGTCGCGGCGTCGGGTAACGAGGGCATCGACCTCAACCACCCGATCACGGACGAGATCAGCCCCGACTTTCCGCCCGACTCTGCGGTCACGCGGACGGTCCACAACAACTGCATCGTGCTCCCGACCGAACTGCCCGGTGTGGTGCAGGTCACGGCGACCGGAGCCAAGAACCTGCTCGCCTGGTACTCGACCTACGGGATGAGCACGGACGTCACCGCGCCAGGAGGCTCGCGTTTCCAGACGCCGACCTTCGACTCGGCGCGCGGTCGCGTCCTCGCGCCATACTCGTCCACGGCCTCCGACCTCTATCCCGAGGCTGCGCTCGGGCGACTGGTGTGGGATCCCACCACCGGCGCGTACTGGGCGTGGCTGAACGGTACCTCGATGGCCGCTCCGCATGCCGCGGGCGTCGTCGCGCTGATCCGGGCCAACCACCCGGACCTGTCCGTGGCAGCCGTCGTTGCCGCGCTGAAGCAGACGGCCACGAACATGGCGTGCCCGTCCGAGATCGACCCCGGCGTCGCGTTCTTCGAGGCGCCCCTGCAGGTGTGCTCGGGCGGTCTCGGCAGCAACAGCTTCTTCGGCTCAGGGCTCGTCAACGCGGAGGCAGCCGCGACCAGATAGGACGAACGTGTCGGCGGCCCGCGGCGACGCGGGCCTCCGACGCTCTACGAGGACGAGTCGGCTTGTAGCTGCAACTCGAACAACGCAACGCGTACACCGTCGGCGACCTCGCGCTCGCCGACTTCGACAAATCCCTCGCGGCGATAGAGGGCTTTGGCCGGTTCGTTGGCGGCGCCCGTCTGCACGATCGCGCTTCGCGCGTCGGGTTCTGCGGACAAAACAGCGCGCACGAGCGCGACACCGATGCCGCTTCGGAAGAAGGACGGGGCGACGGCGAGCCGGTGGATGTCGATCGTATTGCCGTCGAGCTTCCACGACGTGAATCCAGCGAGCTGATCGTCGACGAACGCGCCGAGGAACTGCTCGCCGCACACGCGGAGCGCGTCCGCAGTTTCCGTCAGCGGCGGAATCGCGTCGGATCCGATCAAACCGGCTTCGACGCGATACGACCGCCGTTGGATCTCGAGGACGGTGGACGCGACCGCCGGGTCGGTGATGTCAAGGGGTGCGATGGCAACGGCGATGGTCAATCATTAGCGGGATGACGCGCCCGCGCCTCGTCGGAATCAACCATGTC
>JALYLO010000274.1 GCA_030774175.1 Actinomycetota bacterium | reverse complement strand
GACAGCACGGTCGCGCCCGGAGCCGACGCGCCGTAGTGCTCGATCGAGATCGAATCGCCGCGGTCGCCGACCCACTTCGACCAGCCGAGCTCGACGCCCGGCTCGATCGACAGCCGTGCACCGACGTGCGGCGGCAACACCTCGTCGCGGTAGTCCGCGGGTTGCGCCTCGAAGAGCTCCCAGCAGGGCATCGAGACGACCCGCACAGCGGTGCCGTCGGCAGCGATCGTCCGCCCCGCCTCAAGCGTCAGCCCGACCTCCGCGCCGGTCCCGATCAGGATCAGGTCGGGCGAGGCGGACGACTCCCAGAGCGTGTACGCGCCGCGCTCGAGCAGCGAGGCGGAGGCGAGGTCACTGCGGTCGAGCGTCGGCACCTTCTGCCTCGAGAGCGAGAGCGCGACCGGGCCGTCGTCGCGCTCGAGTGCGACGCGCCAGGCCTCCGTGGTCTCGTTCGCGTCGGCCGGGCGCACGAACCAGAGGTACGGGATCGCGCGCAGCGCGGCGTAGGTCTCGACGGGCTGGTGCGTGGGCCCGTCCTCGCCCAGGCCTACCGAGTCGTGCGTCCACACCCACAGCACCGGCAGGCGCATCAGCGCGGAGAGCCGGACCGCAGGTCGCATGTAGTCGCTGAAGATGAGAAACGTCGAGCCGTACGGCTTCACGCAGCCGCCGTGGACGCCGATCCCGTTCACGATCGAGCCCATGGCGTGCTCGCGAATCCCGAAGGCGATGTTGCGGCCGCTCCAGCGCGCGGAGAAGAGGCCGCCGCCCTCGAACTCGGTCTTCGTCGACTCGACGAGGTCAGCCGCACCGCCGATCATCGTCGGTACCGCGTCCTTGAACGCCTGCATCACCTGCCTGCCCGCGTCACGGGTGGCGATCTCCTCCCCCGCCTCGAAGACAGGCGGCGTCCACGGGCCGATGCGACCGTCGTACGCGGCATCCCACCGCTCGCGCAGGTCAGGGAACTCCTGCGACCACAGGTCGAACCTCCCGTGCCATTCGCTCTCGAGCTCGTTGCCGCGGTCGACCCGGTTCAGGTGCGCGTAGACCTCGTCCGGCACGTAGAAGTACTTCTCGGGATCCCACCCGAGCGCCTTCTTCGTGGCGGCGACCTCGTCCGGCCCGAGCGCCGAGCCGTGTGACTTCGCCGTGTCGACAGCGTGCGGTGCGCCGTAGCCGATGTGCGAACGGACGATGATCATTGACGGGCGCTCGGTCTCCGCCTGCGCCTCCGCGATCGCGCTTCGCAGCGCGTCGAGGTCGTTGACGTCGGCGACCTGCTGGACGTGCCAGCCGAGCGCCTCGAAGCGCAGCGCGCGGTTCTCCGTGAACGAGATGGCGGTCGTGCCGTCGATCGTGATGTGGTTGTCGTCGTAGAAGTAGACGAGCTTCGCGAGACCGTTCGTGCCGGCAATCGAGCCCGCCTCGTTGGAGAGGCCTTCCATCAGGTCACCGTCAGAGCAGATCGCATAGACACGATGGTCGACGGGCTCGTGCCGGGGGCGGTTGAAGGTGGCGGCGAGGAAGCGCTCGGCGATCGCCATTCCAACGCCGTTTGCGAATCCCTGGCCGAGCGGCCCGGTCGTCACCTCGACGCCTTCGGTGTGGCGGAACTCCGGATGGCCGGGCGTTGCCGAGTTCCACTGGCGGAAGCGCTTCAATTCCTCGAGCGAGAGGTTGTAGCCCGACAGGTGAAGGGCCGAGTACTGCAGGACGCACGCGTGGCCCGCGCTGAGGACGAACCGGTCGCGGTTGGCCCAGCGAGGGCTCGCGGGGTTGTGCCGCAGCACCTCGCCGTAGAGAAGATAGGCGAGCGGCGCGAGGGCCATCGCCGTGCCAGGATGGCCGGCATTGGCCTTCTGGACAGCGTCCATCGACAGCGTGCGAATCGTGTCGATCGAGAGTTGTTCGATCTCCGTGGTCGCCAACAGTCCTCCTCGCGGTCGCGTCGCTTGCGAGCGTAACGGCTAGAGGCTCTTGGCCGCGCCGGCTCGGATCTCGTCCTTGAGCGCGCTCTCGGCGGCCTCGTCCTGGCCCTTCAGCACCGCCGCGACGACCTCGCCTGCCTTCAGGAAGCGGAGGACGGCGGCCTCGGAGTGGAAGTCCCCCTCCAGGGCCGTCTCGTCATGGCCGTGCGTGTCGCCGAAGGCCTTGAAGACCCGGCCGAACTGCTCCGAGAAGAAGGACGAGACGGTGTCGTAGCGCGCATCCTCTCCGGCCAGGATCTTGCCGAGCGTCGTGCCGTGGTAGGCGGAGTTCGACCAGTGCTCGATGCGGCGGTGGCGACCGTAGAGCGGGTCGAAGAACTCGGCCACGTCGCCGATCGCGTAGACGCCGGGCCGGGCGGTCTCGAAGCGCTCGTCGACGACGATGCCGTTCCGGACCTCGAGGCCCGCGCCGGCCGCGAGCTCGACGTTCGGGACGACCCCGATTCCCGCCACCGTCAGGTCGGCGCCGGCAGGGACGTCCGATGTGCCAAGGCGAAGGTCGACCCCTCGCTCGCGAAAGAGATCGTGCAGCGCCTCGGAGAGCGGCGGCGCCTGGAGCGGCGCGAAGACCATCGCGTCGCGCACGATCTGGGTCACCTCGACTCCCCTGTGGGTCAGCGAGGCCGTCACCTCGCAGCCGATGAAGCCGCCGCCGATCACCACCGCCGTGCGCGAGGTGTCTGCGAGCTTGCGCAACTCGAGTGCGCTGTCGAACGTGCGCAGCCAGATCGCGCCCTCGAGTTCACGCGGCCGCGCGCCCGTCGCGATCACGATCGTCTCGGCCTTTACGTCGTCGAGTGACGCGACGGTTTCGCCGAGCCGCAGGTCGACCCCGTTCTCGGCGTACCAGTCGTAGTGGTGCACGAGCCCGTCCTCGGGCTGCGCCTCGCCCCGGAGCACCTTCTTCGAGAGCGGGGGCCGGTGATAGGGCCCATGCGGGTCCTGCGACCAGATCGTGATCTCGTCGGCGCCGCCCGACTCGCGGTAGGCCTCGACGAGCTTTGCAGCGGCCAGGCCGCCACCGACGATCCCGATCATCTCTCCTCCTCGATTCGCATCTGTCTCTGGTGTTCTACGCGCGCGCGCAAGTGGATTTCGTGGCGATCGGCACGCGCTCGGTCGCCGTGCATCGACAGATACTTTCAGGGGCGTGGCCGTCGTGATCGCATCCTCTCTCCGCAAGGAGCTCTCGGGCGGCCTGCTCTTCGACGGCGTCTCGTTCAAGGTCGAGCGCACGGACAGGCTCGCGCTCGCCGGCCCGAACGGCGCCGGGAAGACGACCCTGCTTCGCGCCCTCGCAGGAGAGGTCTCGCTGGAGGGCGGCGAGCTTGCGCTCGAGCGCGGCACGCGGATCTCGCTGCACGACCAGCGCCCGCCGGACAAGAGTAGGCGGCCGCTGCGTGACTACGCGCTCGCGGGCACCGCCGATCTGGCGGCGGTCGAAGAGGAGTTGCGCGCGCTCGAACGCGCCATGGCAAGCGGCGAGCACGACCCGACGACGCTCCGCCGCTACTCGGCGGCGCAGGCCCGACTCGAGCACGCAGGAGGCTACGACTGGCGCGACCGCGCGGCGTCGGTGGTGCGCGGGCTCGGCTTCACCGACGCCGATCTCGACCGGCCGGTCTCGACCTTCTCCGGCGGCGAGCTGACCCGCGCATCGCTCGCGCGCTCGCTCGCGTCCCAGCCGGATCTACTGTTGCTCGACGAGCCGACGAACCACCTCGACATCGAGTCGCTCGAGTGGCTCGAGGGGATGCTGAAGACGGTTGATGCGGCCGTGATCCTCGTCGCACACGACCGCTGGTTCCTGGAGGCGGTGACGACCGCGGTGCTCGAGCTCGAGGGCGGCAAGTCGGTCTATTTCCCCGGTGCCTGGCATGTGTGGCGGCGCGAGCAAGCGGCGCGCTCCATCCACCTCTCGAAGACGGCCGCGCGACAGGCCGAGCAGATCGCGCGCCTGGAGCGCTTCGTCGAGCGGTTCCGGTACAAGGCGTCGAAGGCGAAGCAGGCGCAGTCGAAGCTGAAGCAGCTTCAGCGCATCAAGTCGAATCGCGTGCAGACACCCGACGAGCGACGGCGCGCACTCGGATTCGACTTCCTGAAGCCGCCGCGCTCCGGCCGCGACGTCGTCGTCGTCGAGGACCTCTCACTTCGCGCGGGGGAAAAGCACCTGCTGGAGGACACGTCGTTCGCGATCGAGCGCGGCGAGCACGTTGCGCTCGTCGGGCCGAACGGCTCGGGCAAGACGACGCTGCTCGAGACGATCCTTGGCGCCCGCGAGGCGCGCGAGGGCAAGGTCCGGCTTGGACACGGGGTCATCCCGGCCTACTTCTCGCAGCACGAGATCGAGCT